>NZ_JALQDZ010000037.1:0-100258 GCF_023630985.1 Caballeronia sp. ATUFL_F1_KS39
CACATCGCAAGACAAGCCTTACTTCAACTTCCGTCTTGCGTCGCTGCATCAGCAGCAGAGAAACGAGATTATGAAGAGCCGATGACATCTCCGCAAGCCCCTTTCACAAATTATTTTCTGCGCCCGCCAAACGCCGCTGGACGTACAAATAGCCAGACATGCAAACGCGGGAAGTCCCGACCGACTCCCCCGCGCTCACCAACAGCCCGACGACTCAGCTTCCGAAAAACAGCGTGCAATAACTCGCGGGCCCGACGCAATCCGACGTAGACATCCACATCGAACCATGCTTCATCGACATCGGCTTGCGCATCGCGCCTGAACCCGACGCCGCGCCGCCGGCATGGGTGCCGCCGTACGCTTCATTCGCTTCGTTCGCGTTCCGCCGCGCGGCGACCTTCGCTTCCGCCGCCTGAATATCCGAGGGATAGTTGGCTTGCTCGCCCGTGGCCGGCGAATACCCCGCCTGTTCGAGCTGAACAAGCTCGGCCTTGACTTGTTCGCGCGTCAGAGGGGCGTTCTGGCTCTGCGCGAAAACGAACGTGGGTGCAGCGACCACGGCGACGGACACGACGATTTTGGCGATGGCGTTCATGATGTTCACTCCGACAGAAAAGGTTGACCGGATCGCACGCGATCCACGACCTCATCGAACGCACAGGGCCCTTGCGCGGCTTCGACTCACTTGACCTAGGTTTCAAGCGTAGAGGCTTCGATTGGTTAACCCGGGTACGCAGCGATCTATTCCCGCGTCGAAGCAGACTCTATAAGAAGAAAAAAGAAGGAAGCGCGGAGGATGAACCGGATGAGGAGTCCGGCAAGGCGCCAGCCAGCACCCGTCCACCGCGATCGTAATTGTGATGCAAAGCGCCGTGAAGATCATCGGCGCTCACGCAGCCCGTGCTCAATGCGCGTCCGGCACGAGATGCACGCGTTTCTCCGTTGCGGCTTCGACGGCCGAGCGCGAATACAGCAACGGGAAGTACTGCCCGTCGAGCCACATCTGCGCGAGATCCCGATAATGCGGGCTATCCGGATCGCCCGATTCGCCAGGCAGATTCACCGCACGCGAGTTGTCCCAGTTGCCGACATCGACGACCACACGAAACGACGGTCCGTTCGTCTCGCGGAAGTCGCTCGCGCGATAGGTCGACTGATTCGGCGTGTAAGCGCTGCCTCCCTTTCCGATCGGCCCGACGTTCAGCTTCGCACGCATGTCCGCATCGACGACATCGGCCAGAGGATGCGCGTTGAGGTTCGTTTGCAGCTTGCCCCAACGCCACTGGGTTGCATCGGCGCCTTGCAGATGACGCATCTCCGCATAGGCATCGCGCAGACTCGAAAGCAGAACGGCATCGCGTTTGGCCAGCGCCTCATCGCCGAAGCGCGTCTCGGGATGTTCGAGCGAATCGAGCATCACCGAGGTATCGGGTGCGCCGAACGACGCCGCCGCGTCCTTCGGCAACACCGCTTCCTTGAACGTGCGTCCGAGATGACGCGAGAACCATACTTCTTCGAGCGCGGCTTGCGGCGAACTCGCGCTCATGTGCGCGTCCCAGTCCTTGAGCATCGCGAGCGCGGCGCGTGTGTCTTCATCATCGCTCGAAAGCGGCGCGAGTAATGCGACGAGCCTGCGCGCCGGAATCGAAACGTCATCGTTCTGCAAGCGCTCGGAGTCTTCGATCGACACCCTCGGCAGCGATTTCAACACTTCGTCGATACGCTGATGCCGCGACCCGTTGGTCCATTCGAAGCCGAGCTTGCGCTCCGCATACGAATAACCCGCGGGCAGATTCATTTCGTTCGACGTGGTGAAATAAGCTTGCGCCGGGTTATAGACCGAAGGCATTGCATCGCGCGGCCAGAAGCCCGCCCATTCATAGCGGCCATCGCCGGGCACGGGCATGAGGCCGTCCCAGTTCGGGCGTTTCGGCGCGAGGCCGCTCGGCACCCAGCCGATGTTTCCATCCTTGTCCGCATAGAGCTGATTCACAGTCGGCGCGCCCCATGTCGCAAGCGATGCCTTGAACTGCGCGTAATTCTTCGCGCGCATATAGCGCATCGAATCGAAATACGGCGACATGCCGGGCGACAGCCACGCCGTGCGCACGGCGAAGGCGCGATGCTTGCCTTCTTCCGTATAGATCACAGGACCGTGTCGCGTGTAAAGCAGATCGGCGGTGACGGGAGCGCCATTACGCACGGCGATCTGTTCACGCACGACGCGCATCGGCTCCCACTTGCCCTTATAACGATACTGCCGCGAATTCGCCGGATTCAACTCGTATACATAGAGATCTTCCTGATCGATGTTGAAGATCGTGAGTCCATAAGCGATCGAGCCGTTATGCCCGATCGAAATGCCTGGCGCCGAAGGTTCGCCCGCGCCGATGATATCGAGCGTCGGCGTGCTGATCTGCTGAATGTAGCGAAGGCTCGGCGCGGCATAAGCACGATGCGGATCGTTCGCCATGATCGCGCGGCCCGTCGCCGACTTCGATGGCGCGATCACCCAGTTGTTGCTGCCTTCGGTCACTTCCTCGGGATTCTCGGCTGCGGCGATCATCGTCGTCGATGCATCCGTGCTCTTCATCGACTCCTTCGTCACGCGCACGCCTTGTGTTGCGAGCGTAAAGACTTTGAGGACATCATCGGGAAGGCAGGGATCGAGGCCCGCGGGCATCTGCGCTTTCCACTGCGGCTGCAGTCCGAAACGCACGGTGTCCGCTTCGAGCGAGCTCTTGCACGTCACGCGTGCACGCGCGACTTCGCTCGTGAGATTTCGCGTGAGACCGTGGCTGCGAATACGCACGATATCGTCGGCGCTCCATTTCGCCGGCCAATAGCCGATCTTGCGAAACTCATAAGGCATGCGGTCCGGATGCGCGGCAAGCCAGTCGATATACGCATTCACGCCGGCTGCGTAGCGTGTCGCGGCAGGCTTCGCATCGGGACCATAGCGCTGCCATTCGGTCGCCATGTCGCCGCGATAAAGAAAGAGCCGCGTGGCCTTGTCCTGTTCCACATAAGCGGGACCGAAGACCTCCGAAAGCTCGCCGAGGCCGCGTCTGCGCCACAGATCGATCTGAAACATGCGGTCACGCGCGGCGTTGAAGCCTTGCACGAAGAAGGCGTCGCTATCGTTGACGGCGAAGATGTGCGGTACGCCCCAACGGTCGATCAGGATGTCCGACGGTTGCGAAAGACCGGCAACGGCAATCGTTTCATCGCCCGGTGTATCGGCGAATGCGATTCGCGCGTCGAGCGGTGCGATTAGAGATGCGCCGATCGTCAGCGCAATCAGGCGTTGTCCCTTTCTTCGATTCATCTTGGCGTCTCCGTTCTTATCAGTGTCGATTCCAGTCACACGAATATCGCACTGTAATTCGAATGCAGGAGACACGCAAAGGTTGTCGGCGGTTATTTAATTCGGAAGCCGAATCTATTCGCGAAACGCTTTCACCCGAATGACGCCATTCTCGAACAGCGACTCGAGCTCACTCGTCCTGCCGCGGCTGCTCCTGCAAAGCCGTATCGCGGATGACTTCCGCGAACTTCTCCAACGCCTGCAGCGGACCACTCACGCTGTTGTATTCCTGCGTGCCGATCCGGCCTTCCAGCACCACGGAAAAGCCGCAGTCCTGCGCGATCTTCAAAAGATTGTCCATGTCGTCGTCGCCTCGTGTCGCTATCAGCGAAGCACACGTAATGCCTGCTCGCGCTTTCGTCTTACTTTCGCTCGTGGCGTCGTTTTACGCCGGCGCATCCGCCCCGCCTGTAATTTTTACTCGCGCCGTCTATCCTTGATTTGGCACACCCGCGTGCGACCCACCGCCGCTCTGCTTGACACCGACGAGCCGTCTCACGTATTGTTTGGTAGACCAACCAAGTAACGAATACTTCCACGGAGCGCGCCATGAGCCGCATCACCGCCATCCCGACCTGCTTGCTTTTCGCCACGGCGCTCGCGGCGTGCTCGCATCAGGACCGCGATATCTATCAGGGCTACGTGGAAGGTGAATTCGTCTACCTCGGCTCGTCGCAATCGGGCAAGCTCACAGCGCTGTCCGTCGCGCGGGGGCAAACGTTGAAGGCGGGAACGAGCGCCTTCATGCTCGAATCGGCCGATGAAACCGCCGCCCTCGATCAGGCACAGCGTCAACTCACGGCCGCGCAGTCGCAACTCGAGGACATCCTCACGGGAAAGCGCGCACCGGAGGTCGCATCGGTGCGCGCGCAACTCGCGCAGGCACGCGCGAACGCTCGCAAGGCCGCGCTGCAACTGAGCCGCGATGAAGCGCAGTTCAGCGCGGGCGGCATCGCCAAAGGGCAGCTCGACGATTCGCGCGCGAATGCGGATGCCGCCGCCGCGCAAGTACGCGACCTCGCCGAACAGGTCGATATCGCACGCCTGCCGGGCCGTCCTCAACAGATCGCGGCGCAACGCGCGCAAGTCGCAGCCGCGCAAGCCTTTGTCGCTCAGGCGCAATGGAAGGTCGACCAAAAGCGCGTTGCGGCGCCTGCGGACGGGCTCGTGTACGACACGCTTTATCGTGTCGGCGAATGGGTACAGGCGGGCAGTCCGGTCGTGCAGATGTTGCCGCCGCAGAACGTGAAAGTGCGCTTCTTCGTTGCGGAAAACACGGTGGGTAGCCTCGCAACGGGGCGCGCGATATCGATTCATTGCGACGGCTGCACGGAAGACGTGCCCGCGAAAATCACCTACATCTCGAATCAGGCCGAATACACGCCGCCGGTCATCTATAGCAACGAGAATCGCTCGAAGCTCGTGTTCATGGTCGAAGCGCATCCTCAACCGGCCGATGCATCGAAGCTTCATCCGGGCCAACCCGTCGGCGTGAGGTTGCAATGAGTGTAACGAGCATGCAGGACACGCAATACGTCATCGACGTCCAGAATCTCAACAAGCACTTCGGCGACAAACACGTCGTCAACGATGTATCGCTGCAAGTCGCGCGCGGCGAGATCTT
This sequence comes from Caballeronia sp. ATUFL_F1_KS39, assembly GCF_023630985.1. NCBI lineage: Bacteria > Pseudomonadati > Pseudomonadota > Betaproteobacteria > Burkholderiales > Burkholderiaceae > Caballeronia > Caballeronia sp. ATUFL_F1_KS39. The sequence continues at coordinate 4,992 of NZ_JALQDZ010000037.1, forward strand.
CGGCTTTCTCGGCCCGAACGGCAGCGGCAAGACAACATCCATCCGCCTGATGTGCGGCCTGCTCACCCCCGATTCGGGCAGCGGTACGTGCCTCGGCTACGACATCGTGCGCGAAAGCGAAGAGATCAAGCGCAACGTCGGCTATATGACGCAGCGCTTCTCGTACTGGGAAGACCTGACGATTCGCGAGAATCTCGACTTCGTCGCGCGCATCTATCAGATGAGCAATCGCCGCGAAACCGTGGATCGCGCGCTCGAAGCGCTCGGTCTGGAGAGCCGCGCGAGTCAGCTGACGGGCTCGCTCTCGGGCGGATGGAAGCAACGCCTCGCGCTCGCCGCATGCATGCTGCACGAGCCGAAGCTGCTCCTGCTCGATGAGCCGACCGCAGGCGTGGATCCCACCGCGCGCCGCGACTTCTGGGAGGAGTTGCATCGTCTCGCCGCGAAAGGCATTTCGGTGCTGGTGAGCACGCACTACATGGATGAAGCCGAGCGATGCCACAAGCTCGCGTATATCGCGTATGGCAAGCTGCTTGCGCAAGGCACCGCGAACGAAGTGATCGCATCGCAAAACCTCGCGACATGGAGCATTCACGGCGAGCATTTGAGCGAACTTTCCGAACGCTTGCGCAAGACGCCCGGCATCGATCAGACCGTCGTATTCGGCTCTGCGCTGCATGTGAGCGGCAGCGATCACGCTGCGCTCGAGGCGGCCGTGCGCGATGCGACAAAAGACGGCGCAACGCGCGCCGAGCCGATCGAAACCGGACTCGAAGATGTCTTCATCTATCTGATGAGCCGGTCGACCGACAACTTCAAGGTGACGTCATGAAGGCACGCGGCCCGCTCGCGATATTCGCGCGCTTCTCCGTGACGCGCTGGTGGAGCATCGTCATCAAGGAGTTCCTGCAATTGCGGCGCGACCGCATCACGTTCGGCATGATCGTCGGCTTGCCTATCGTGCAGCTCGCCCTCTTCGGCTACGCAATCAACACCGACCCGAAGCATCTGCCGACGGCCGTGATCGTCGGCGATCAGAGTCCGTTTTCGCGCAGCTTCATCGCGGCAATGGAGCACTCCGGCTATTTCGACATCGTCGAGACGCTGCCCGACGACGAAGCTGGCCGTCGCGCACTTGCGCAAGGCCGCGTGCTTTTCGTGCTGAACATACCCGTCGACTTCTCGCGCAAGCTGTTGCGCGGCGAGCGGCCCGCGCTGCTCGTCGAGGCCGACGCGACCGATCCGAATGCGGTGAGCAAGGCGAGCAACGCGCTGACCATGCTCGTGCAGTCCGTTGCCGACAAGGACATCACCGGCCCGCTTGCTCGTTTGAACGCAACGCCCGCCCCATTCGACGTGCAGGTCCACAACCTCTACAACCCCGAAGGCATCACGCAATACAACGTCGTGCCCGGCTTGATGGGCGTGATTCTCACGATGACGCTCGTCATGATGACCGGCCTCGCGATGACGCGCGAACGCGAGCGCGGCACGATGGAAAACCTCCTTGCCACGCCCGTGCGTCCCGTCGAAGTGATGACGGGCAAGATCGTGCCTTACGTGTTCATCGGTCTCATTCAGGCGTCGATCATTCTCGCGGCCACGCGTTTCGTCTTCCATGTGCCGCTCGTCGGCAATCCGCTCGCGATCTATCTCGCCGCGCTGCTTTTCATCGCCGCGAATCTGACAGTGGGCATCACGCTGTCGTCGCTCGCGCAGAACCAACTTCAGGCGATGCAGCTCACCATGTTCTATTTCCTGCCGAACATCCTTCTCTCCGGCTTCATGTTTCCGTTCGCGGGCATGCCGGCGTGGGCGCAGTTCATCGGCAATTTGCTGCCGCTCACGTACTTCAATCGCCTGATTCGCGGCATTCTTCTCAAGGGCAACGGCTGGGCGGACCTGTGGCCCTCGGTGTGGCCGATGGCGCTCTTCACCGTCATCGTGATGGGCATTGCGTTGCGCTTCTATCGGCGCACGCTCGACTAGGGAAACATCGATGAAAAAGATTCTTCCCCTCTGCGCGCTCACGTTGTGCGGCTGCACTGTCGGCCCCGATTTTCATGCGCCTGCGCCGCCGGACACGCAGACCTATGTCAAAACGCCGGTCGCGGTAAAGGACTTTCCCGCGGCCGATCATGCGCTGCCGCGCTGGTGGACGCAGTTCGGCTCCAATACGCTGAACCGTCTCGTCGATCGCGCATTGAGCGACAGTCCCACGCTCGACGAGGCGCGGGCGAAGCTCGTGCAGGCGCGCGAGGACTATCGCGCGCAGGCGGGCGCGACATACTTTCCCGTCGTCGATGCCTCGCTCTCCGGCTCGCGTCAAAAGGTCGATCCTGCTGCCTTCGGCGTGCCGATTCCGAGTCCGGGTCCGTTCACGCTTTATGATGCCTCGGTGAGCGTGTCTTACACGCTCGACTTCTTCGGCGGCGAGCGGCGCGCACTCGAAGCATTGCGTGCGCAAGTGGACTATCAGTCGTTCGAGCTCGATGCGGCGCGGCTTTCGATCGCGGGCAATGTCGTTGCCACCGCGATCCGGCGCGCTTCGTTGCAGCATCAGATCACGCTCACCGAAGGTCTCGTCGATGCACAGATGCGTCAACTGTCCATCATGGAAGGCCGCCTGAAGGCGGGCGGCGTCGCGCCGTTCGACGTGCGCAGCCAGCGCACGCTCGTCGAGCAGACGCGCGCAAACCTTCCGTCGCTCGTCACGCAACGCGATCAGGCCGATCACCGGCTTGCAGTGTTGCTGGGCGTCGAGCCATCCAAGGCCGACTTCGATGCCATCACGCTCGACTCGCTTCATGTTCCGGGCAACGTTCCGCTGACCTTGCCCTCGACGCTCGCACGCGAACGACCCGACATCCGCGCATCGGAAGCGTTGCTGCATCGGGCGAGCGCGAACGTCGGCGTGGCGACTGCCGACCTCTATCCGAAGTTCTCGCTCTCTGCGGGCGTGGGAAGCCAGCGCACGAACATCCACGACATGCTCAATAGCCTCAACGTGTGGAACGTCGGCCTGAATCTCACGCAGCCGCTATTTCATGGCGGCGAGCTGCGCGCGAGGAAGCGATCGTCCGAAGCGGCCTACGAAGCAGCCATGCAAGCCTATCGACAGACCGTGCTGGACGCGCTGCAACAAGTCGCCGATAGCCTGACCGCGCTTCAAAACGATGCCGATGCCCTGCACGCGCGCGAGATCGCGGCGAACGAAGCGCAAGCCAATCTCGACACAGCCAGCGCGCGCTTTACGGCGGGCGGCGTGAGCCGCTTCGATCTGCTCGACACACAACGTCAGGCGCTTCAGACGCAACTCGATTACGCGCTCGCGCACGCCAATCGTCTCTCGGACACCGCGGCACTTTTCCAGTCGCTGGGCGGCGCAGGCGAAGACACGAATGCAGCGAGCAAACCGGTTGCATCCGCAACTAATTAGCGAGCTTTCCGAGCCGATGCTTGAGCACCTTGCCGCTCGCGGACACGGGCAATGCATCGAGTATGCGGATAGAAGAAGGCCGCTTGTAGGGCGCGAGCCGCTCGCCGACCCACTCCGCGAGTTCGCTTTCGCTCGCCGTGCAGCCGGGCCTCAATTCGACGAACGCAAGCACGTCTTCATTGCCCTGCACGCTCCGTCCGATCACGGCGGAATGCAGCACGGCGGGATGACTGTTGAACGCCTGCTCCACTTCGGCGGGATACACGTTGAAACCCGAGCGGATGATCAACTCCTTGCTGCGCCCGACGATATACAGGTTGCCCCTCTCGAAGCGCGCGAGATCGCCCGTCTTGAGCCAGCCGTCCTCCGTCACCGTGGCCGCCGTCTGCGCCGCATCGCGGTAATAGGCGAGCATCACGTTCGGCCCGCGCACCCATAGTTCGCCGGTATCGTCGGCGTCGCTTTGATGCGCGAGCGGCACGATGCGCGCCTCGACGCCTGGAATCAGCGGCCCGACGGACGAATCGGGCGCCGGTGCATCGAGCAGCGTGTTCGATACGGTCGGACTGCTCTCCGTCATGCCATAGCCGTTATGCAAGGGCACACCGTAGAACGCTTCGGCAGCGGCCTTGAGCGTCATGTCGAGAGGCGAGCCGCCGCAATAGACGAAGCGCAACGATGGCGCATTCAGGCCGCCGCGCGGCGTGAAATGATCGATCAGCTTCGCATGCATCGCGGGAACGCCTTGAAAGATCGTCATGCGTTCATCGCTGAGAACGCGTCCCGCGCGCGCGGGATCGAAACGCGCCGCAAGACGCAACGTCGCGCCCGCATACAGCGAACCGAGGCACATGGACGCAAGACCGAACACATGCGATATCGGCAGTACGGCATAGACGCGATCGCTGGTACCGACACGACGCAGCGTGCTGGATACTGCCGCGACGAACAGCAGATTGCGATGCGACAGCATCACGCCCTTCGGCGCGCCGGTCGTTCCCGTCGTGTAGATGAGCGCCGCGCATTGCCTGTCCGATGACAGTCCGTGCGGCTCCTGCTCAGACGCGGCATCGATATCGCTTAACGCAAACGCGCCGATCGGCGTCGCATCGAGCGATTCGACCGAAGCGCCGTCACGTTGCGCGTGATGCGCGGCGTCGTCGGAAACATCGACGGTATAGAGCGCGATGCGTGGCTTCGCATGCGCGCGGATCACATCGAGCTCGACTGCGGACAATCGCGCATTCACGATCAGCACCCACGCATCGAGACGGCTCACGGCAAAAAGCGATGCGACGAGCAGGACGCTGTTCTCGCCGATCAGCATGACGCGATCGCCGGCGCGCACGCCCGCCGCACCGAGACGCGCGGCCAGCGCATCGATTGCATCGTCGAGTTGCGCATAAGTCAACGCGCGCGCGTCCTCATGCAACGCGATGTGATCGGGATGCGCCTTCGCACCGCGCGAGATGATCGCGTCGATGCGCGCGGGCAGCGACGCAATGAGCTTGTTCGTATCCATGTCGAGCGATATCGTTCGAGACCCTGAGGCCCGAATGATAAACGCTCATGCTCTATCCCGCGAAACGCGGCTCGGGAATGCCGCGCACGCCGAGGCCCGTCACCGCGAAAAGGCCGCCCTTGTCGCGCTCTTTCTGCGGAATGCCCCACATCGGGCGGCCCATCGTCGATACGTAGAGGATGTCGAGACTCGGTCCGCCGAACATCACGCTCGTCAGATTGCGCACGGGAAACGGCACGACGCGATCGAGTTTGCCATCGGGAGCGAAGCGCAGAATGCGTCCGCCGAAGACGAGAGCAGACCAGACATAGCCTTCTTCATCGACGGTTGCGCCATCGAACGTGCCGGCCAAGTCGTGCGCCGATGCGAACAGGCGCTTGTTCGTCGCCGCGCCCGTTTCGATGTCGTAGTCGTAGGCGTACATCTCCTTGCTGTATGTGTCGGTGAAGTAGAAGGTCTTGTTGTCGGGGCTCCAGCATGGGCCGTTCGAACAACTGATGCCGCTGTCGAGCCGCGTGACCTGGCCATTCGTATCGAGCCGATACAGCCCGCCGCTGCGCGTCGAGCGCTGGCCGCGATCGGCATCGTAGCGGTCGAAGTCGTAGGACATGGTGCCCGCGATGAAGCGTCCACGGCGATCCACCTTTCCGTCATTGAACCGCGTCTCGGGATCGTCGCTTTCGGGATCGGCGATGAACTGCACGGTCTGCGCATCGAAGTCGTAGAAATGCAGGCCGTTCGCGAGCGCGACCACCGCGCCGCCCTGCTCGCGCAACGCCATCGAACCGATGTGACGCGGCACGAAATAGCGCTTCACGTCGCCGCCGTCAGCACGGCAGCTATAGATTTCCGCGGCCGTGCTGTCGATCCAGTAGAGCCGCTCCTCCTTCACATCCCATAGCGGTCCTTCGCCGAGATGATTGTTCGCATCGACCAGCAAGCGTACTTCGGGCATCGTCGTCTCCTTTGTTCAGGCTTCACCGTCCTCGATATCGCGCCGATGCGCGAGCAGCGCCATCAAACGCCGATCGCGCCAGCGGCTGCGTTCTTCGATCTTCTCGCGGGGCAGCACCGCGCGCCGTTCGGCATCGAGCTTGCCGAGCGTCTCGGCGGACCAGTCGAACGGCTTGCGTCCCGCAGCGATGCTCTTGTATGTGCCGCCGTAGCGCGCAGCGTAATCGGCCACGCCACCGGGCGCGTTGAGGTCGATCGTTTCGAACGGGCCCATGAACGACCAGCGCATCGCGAGTCCATCGCGTATCACGGTGTCGAGATCGGCGGCGCTCGCATAACCTTGTTCATAGAGACTCAACGCTTCGTCGAGCAACGCGCCTTGCAGACGATTGAGCAGAAAGCCCGAGATCTCGCGATTCACGGTGACGGGCTTTTGCTTCGCTCCTTCGTAGATGGCGCGTGCGCGTTCCATCGTGTCCTGCGAGGTCCACGGCGCGCCGCACAACTCGACGAGCGGCACCAGCGACGGCGGATTCACCGGATGCGCGACGAGACAGCGTGCGCGGCCTGCGATGCCTTCCGTGAAGGTCGATGCAGGCAATCCCGATGTCGAACTCGCCAGAATCGCGTCAGGCTTCGTGAGGCGGTCCAGTTCGATGAACAACGCACGCTTCGCTTCCACCACTTCCGCGATGTTCTCCTGCACGAGATCCGCGTCGGCGACAGCATCGGCGAGATGTTCGCATGCGGTGATGCGGGCCACGATCGCATCGACGGCTTCATCGATCAGGTCGAACGACGCCAGATCCTCGACGCTTTCGCGGATCGCGGGAATCGCGCCGCCGAGCATGTCCTTCGATGCATCGTGGATCGTGACGTTGAAGCCGCTCTTCGCAAAGACGATCGCCCACGCGCGGCCGATACGGCCCGAACCGATCACCGCAATGTTGTTCGCTTGCATCTGCATCTGGTCCTCGTTCGAGTTGGTTTAGCCCTTCTTGTCCCGCAGCGTGATGACAGCCGCCAGCACGACGAGTCCGTTGATGATGTCGCGCACCGCGGGCGGCACCGTGGTTCCCGCAAGCAACGTCCCGAGCGCCGTAAGCAGCAGCGCGCCGCCGAACACGCCGAGATAGTGCCCGCGTCCACCGGTAATCAATGCGCCGCCGACAACAACCACTGCAATCGACGGCAGCAGATACGGATCGCCCATGCCGAGAAAAGCTTGCGAGCTGAACCCCGCGAGCAACAGACCGACGATCGCGGAGCACAGACCCGACAGGCAATACACGGCGATGAGCGTCGTGCCCACGCGCACGCCCGACAGCTTCGCCGCGACCGGCGAATTGCCGACCGCATGCACGCGCCGCCCAAACGGCGTGCGATGCAGGAGCAGCAACGCGATGACGAGAAATACCGGCACGCTCCACGCCGCGATCGACAGCGGACCGAAGCGTCCGTTGGTGAATTCGCTGATCGTCGACGGCGACCATCCTTGTGGCGAGCCATTGCAATAGATCAGCGTGAGGCCTTGCAGCAAACCGTTCGCCGCAAGCGTGACGACGATCGGCGGCAAGCCGAGCATCACGACGCCCACGCCATTGAACACGCCGACGAGCAGGCCGACCAGCAGCACCATCGGCACCGCCCACGCGGCCGCGCCGTTCACGCCGTGCGTGAGTCCGGTCAGCAACACGCCCGACAGCGTGATGAGCCAGGGCATCGACAAGTCGAGTCCGCCCGTCAGGATCACCGCGCCCTGGCCGAGGCCGAGTATCGCGAGAAACAAGGTCAGCGTGAGCAGGCTGCTATAGAAGTTCGCGCTGACGAGCACGCCCGGCCCATAGACAAAGCCCGTGATGACGACCACCGCGAAGAACAGCAGATAAGCCGGCACCACATACTTGACCCATTCGCGATTGCGCTCGATCCAGTCGGCGATCGGTCGTCCCTTCAGCTCCGTGTTTTCAACCGGACGATAATCGTCGACTTCGAACGCAACGCGCCGCGCATGCTTGTCGTCGCGTGCGCGCGTGCCCGTTCGCACCGCCTTGAGCCACTGCGCCGCGTGACGCGCGCATTCATGCGCCGCCGATTGCTTGCCGATCGACGAACCGAGCACCGCGAGAATCAGGATCACCGCCTCGGCTATCGTCGTGAAGAACGCCGATACGTTCAGCACGAGCAGAATGTTCACGGTGATCATCAGCGTCATTGCTGCGAACACGGTGCCGACGCAGCCGCCACGTCCGCCGCCGAGCAACGTGCCGCCGAGCACGACGGCCGTGAACATCGAGAGCAGCAGCGGACGGCCGACGAGCGGATCGGCCGAGCCCGTCTGTGCCGATACATACAGACCCGCCGCCGCGTAGAACATGCCAGCGAGCGCATACGTCGCGATGCGGTAGCGCGTGACCGGCATGCCGTTCGCATACGCGCCGTCGGCATCGCTGCCTAACGCGTACAGACCCACGCCGTAACGCGTGCGCTTGATGAACGACCAGATCAACAGCGCAAGAATCAGCAAGCCCGCCGACATCGGCATCTTGTCGGGGATGAGATCGGCGGTGAGCACCGCGCCGAACTGATCGCCGACGCTGCCGCCCGGCTTGTTCTGAATCAGCAGCGTCAAGCCTTGCACCATGAACATCGTCGCGAGCGTGACGACGATCGATTGCAAGCGAAACCATGCGATCAGCGCGCCGTTGACGAGGCCGATGCCGCCGCCGATCGCCAGAATCAGCGCGGCGCCGCCCCATTGTTCGACGGGCGATCCTTGCACGAAGCGCACGGCAAGCACGTTCGCGAGCGACACGACCGCCGAGGCCGACAGATCGAATCCGCCCGACAGCACGACGATGGTCTGCCCGATCGCCGCGAGCGCGAGTGTAGTTGCGCTCGAAATTACCGATCCGATGTCGTAGAGCCCGACAGGTGTCGCGGACAGCGAAACCCATCCGGCGAGCATCGCAAGCAACGCACTGATCGCGATGATAAGTCCGCGATGATGATCGATGCGCGCGCCAAATCCCACGCGTGCGCCCGGCCGCACGACCTCGCTTTCGGGCGACGCAACGGCTATCTTCATGAGCAACCTCTCAACTGGAAAGCATCTTGCGCATCACGTTTTCTTCGGTCAGCGCGTCGCCGCTCAACTCGCCGGCGTTGCGTCCGCGATACATCACCGACACGCGGTCGCACACGTTGACGAGCTCGGGCACGTCCGTCGAATAGAAGAGCACGGAGCCACCCGCCGCGGCGAATGCACGCATCAGCACGAAGATCTGATGCTTGGTGCCGACGTCGATGCCGCGCGTCGGATCGAACATGAGCCACACGCGGCTTTGCGTGAGCAGCCACTTGGCCATCGCGATCTTCTGCTGATTGCCGCCGGAGAACGACAGACACGGCTTGTACAGCGCGCGCGGATTCACCTCCATCTGCGCAAGCGAGCGACGAATCGCGGCCTGCTCGCGCTTGCGATCGATGAGGCCGAAGCGCGCATAGCGGCCGATCACGGGAAGCGACACATTCTCGCCGCCGGGCAAGCGCAGGAACAGGCCTTCGGTCTTGCGGTCTTCGGGCAGAAAGCTCGTCGATACGCCGGCCTTCAGCGAATCCGCCGTCGATGTCAGCGTCACCGGTTTACCGTCGATGCGAATCTCGCCATCGTCGATGTAAGTGGCACCGAACAGCGCCTCGAACAGCTCGCGTTGCCCCATGCCCTGCAGCGCTGCGATGCCGTGCACTTCGCCCGGCTTCACGGCGAGATCGAAATCGGCGACGACGCCATCGACGCGAACGTTGCGCGTCTCGATCGCCGGCGTCGCGTCGCTTCGTACCGTCGTGGTCTTAGGCGGATACTTCGCCTCCATCGAACGCCCGATGACGAGTCGAATTACTTCGTCATCCGATATATCCGCAGCGTCGAACGCGCCCACATCTCGGCCATTGCGATACACCGTGAGGCTGTCGCAGAACTCGCGCACTTCCTGCATGCGATGCGAGATGAACACGAAAGTCACGCCGCTCGCCTTCAGTTCGTCGATGCGCCGTGAGAGCCACGCGACATCGCGTCCCGACAGCGCGGACGTCGGTTCGTCGAGCAACAGCACTTTCGGCTTGCGCACGATGGCCTTCGCAATCTCGATCTTCTGCCGCACCGGCAACGAAAGATCGCGAATATAAGCGCCGGGACGCACATCGGACAGTTCGAGCCTGTCGAGCCATTCCGCTGCTTGCCGCTGCGCGTCGCGCTTTCTGATGCGCCCGAGAAAACCCGTCGGCTCGTACGACATCAATAGGTTCTGCGCGACCGTGAGATCGCGCACGAGCGTCATCTCCTGAAACGCCGTCTGCACGCCCGCGCGATGCGCGTCCTTCGGGCTCTTCATCGTCACGTCGCTGCCCATTACGCGGATGCTGCCCGCATCCGGCTGCATCAATCCGGACAGCAGCTTGACCGTGGTGGACTTTCCCGCGCCGTTCTCGCCGAGCAGCGCATGCACCGCGCCGCGCTTCACCGAGAACGACGCGCCATCGAGCGCGACGGTCGCGCCGAAGCGCTTCGTCACCTTCGACAGATCGATCGCCAATGATGCGTCGTTCATCGCGCCGCCTCAGTCCTGATTGCCCGTCAAGGCCGCATTGAAGCCGACTTCCTTCGTCTCTTCGGAGTAGATGTCCGCGAACCAGCCCGGCGGCACCTTGTCCGGCGGGAACGCGGTGCAGCCCGCCTTCAGTTCGTCGATGCTGCCCGTCTTGCACAGCTTCGATTCCGAGGTCAGCACAAGCGGCAGCTTGAGCGTCACGCGCGCCGGAAAGTCGCCGCCGTCGAGCTTCTTCACGGCCATCTTGAGCGCCATCGCGCCCGAGTACGGAGGCGCGCCGTAAGAGATCGAGCGATAGCCGATCGAGCGATAACCGCCCTGTCCCTTCACTTCGCCCGGCGGCAGCATCTGCACGCGATGGCCGTTAGACGATTCGCCCGCGCACGGCTTGATCTTGTCGTCGGCAATGCCCGCTTCGAGCTGCATCGACGCCGCCGTGAAGCAGCCGACCTGCATCCACAGGCCGTCGATCTTGTCCCAGCTGTTCGTCGCGAGAATCTTCGAAAGCTCGGTCTTCGCGGTCGCCTGACTCCACATGCCCGTTCCTTCCGCGACGATCTTGATGTCCGGATACTTCGCGAACACGGCCTTCGCCGCCTCGGTGCGTGCGCGATCGACCGACGTGCCCGGCACGCCCGTGATCATCACGACATTGCCCTTGCCGTTGATGGTCTTCGCGAGCCATTCCGCGGTGACGGTGCCCGCCTGATGCTGATCGATCGTCACGTTATGCGCGCACGGCTCGGTGACTTCTCCGTCATACGCCGCGACGACGACGCCCTTCGAGCACGCGTTCTTGATCGCGCGATTGAGCGCCGTCGGCGAGATCGGATAGATGACGATGGCCTTCGCGCCTGCCTGCACCATCGAGTTGATCTGCTGAATCTGCTTCTGCGCATCGGTGCCCGCGACCTGCACTTCGAGATCGACCTTGTCTTTCAGCCCCGGCGTATTGGCCATCGCCTTGACCATGTTCGCGGCTTCGGTTTGCCAGTCGTTGCCGACATAGCTCATCGACAAAAAGATCTTGTATTTGCCGGCCGCGTGCGCCGTGCCCGATACGGCGAGCGCCGCCGCGAACGCGAGGCCGAGCGCTGCCCGTCCCGCATGACGAATCGACTGCGTCAATGCTTTCATGTCTTCCTCCGGTATTCGTATGGTTATGAAGCGGGCGCTTCTAACTTCGGATGTGCGGCAGACGAGCGCTCGCGGGCAGAGCGATGCCCGCGCTGCCGGGCACGACATCCGGGTCGTGTCCGGGTATGACGAAATCGGCGATCTGACGGATGCGCGACAACGAGCCGATCTCCGCCAGCGTTTCATGCACGATGCCCACTGGAACGAGATCGACGATGTTCTCCATGCAGTTCGCGCAATCGCCGGCGATCAGCACGACACCTTCTTCCGTGTCGACCGCGACGGACTGATGCCCCGGCGTATGACCCGGCGTCGGCACGACGCGCACGCCGGGCACGATATCGGTCACGCCGTTCACGAACTGCCACCGAAAATACGCGAGCGGCTCGCGGCCGATCAGAAACTCCTGGTAATACGTGGCCTGCGTCGGCAGCGGATGACCCGCGTATTCCCACTCGGCCGCCTGCACGATGAAGCGCGCATTCTTGAAAAGCGTGTTGCCGCCGGAATGGTCGTAATGCAGATGCGTGTTGATGACGATATCGACCTCGTCCGCGCTCCAGCCGACATACTCCTTCAACGCGCGTTCGAGCTTTTCCTCCGGCGCCTGATCGCATGGGCACACGAAGTTCGACACCCAGCCTGGATCGTGTATGCCCGTATCGACGACGATCTTCTTCTGCGCGCCGACAATCGCCGTCGACCATACGGGCACCTTCATCTGCTGGCCGAAGTAGCGGCCATACACTTGCGATGAGCGATCGACGGTGAGCCAGCCCGTCGGCATCGCGACTACCTTCAGCTTCGTGCTCACGATGCCCTCCGCTATCAGAAGTTGGTATCGCTCGCGCCTTTGAGCTTGAGCATCTCGCGTGCTTCGGCGGGCGTCGCGATATCGAGGGACAGTCCTTCGATCACCTGGCGAATCTTCTTCACCTGCGCCGCGCTCGATTCGGCGAGCTTGCCCGGCTCGATCCACAACGAGTCTTCGAGGCCGACACGCACGTTCGATCCCTGCGCGACGCCCATCGAGCCGAGCGGAATCTGATGACGTCCCGCGCCGAGAATCGACCATACATAGTCGTCGCCGAAGAGACGATCCGCCGTGCGCTTCATATGCGCCAGATCTTCGGGATGCGGCCCGATGCCACCGAGCAAGCCAAAAACGCTCTGCACGAAGAACGGCGGCTTGACGAGCCCGCGATCGACGAAGTGCGCGAGGTTGTACAGGTGCGAGATGTCGTAGCACTCATGCTCGAAGCGCGTACCGTTATCGCTGCACGACGTGAGGATGTATTCGATATCCGCGAACGTGTTCTTGAACACGAGATCGCGGCTGTTTTCCAGATGCTTGCGCTCCCACTCGTACTTGAATTCCTTGAAGCGATCGAGCATCGGATACAGGCCGAAGTTCATCGATCCCATGTTGAGCGACGCCACTTCCGGCTTGAAGTGATGCGCGGGCTTCAATCGCTCCGCGACGGTCATGTGCGGGCTGCCGCCCGTCGTGATGTTGATGACCGCATCGGTTTCCGCCTTGATGCGCGGCAGAAACTCCTGAAACACGGCGGGATCCTGCGTCGGATGACCATCGTTCGGGTCGCGTGCATGCAGGTGCAGAATGGCGGCGCCTTCCTTTGCAGCCGCGAGCGCGGCATCGCCGATCTGCTGCGGCGTGAGCGGAAGATACGGCGACATCGAAGGCGTATGGATCGCGCCCGTCGGCGCGCAGGTGATGATGACCTTGCGTTTCGTTGCCATGTGCTCCTCGTTCTATTAAAGGACTTCGACGTTGCCGCAGACGGAGATCGCCTGTCCCGAGATGCCGCTGCCCGCGGGCGAGCACAGGAAGAGCGTCGTGGCCGCGACTTCCTCGGGCGTCGTCATGCGGCGCAGCGAAATCTTCGCGAGATATTGCTTCTCCATCTCTTCATAGGAGACGTTCAGTTGCTTCGCGCGCGCCGCGATCACGCGCTCGATGCGCGGCCCTTTCACGATGCCCGGCTGGATCGCATTGACGCGAATGTTCGACGGCCCGAGCTCGATAGCCAGGCTCTTCGTCATGCCGACGACGGCCCACTTCGTCGCGGCATAAGGCGTGCGAAACGCGTAGCCGAGCCGTCCCGCCACCGACGACAACGCGATGATCGCCCCGCCGCCATTCGCGTTGCGCAAGAGCGGCACCGCGCGGCGCGCGAAGTAGAACTGCGCGTTCAGATTCACATCGACGGTCTGTTCCCATTCGTTCGCATCGAGCTCGTCGATGCCGCCCGTCGGCCCCGCGATGCCCGCGTTGTTCACGAGCACATCGAGTCCGCCGAGCTCGCGTTCCACATCGACGAATACGCGCTCGACCGCTTCCTTGTCCGCTACGTCCGCGAGCGTCGACGTGATCGCATTGCACTCCGCGCTCGCTTCGGCTTTCGCCAATGCGTCGATTGCTTCGGGACTCGCATCGCAGACGTGCACGCGCGCGCCTGCATCGATGAACGCGCGCGCTATCACGAGCCCGATGCCCGATGCGCCGCCCGTGATGAGCACGCGCAATCCCGCGTGCGGTTTCAGCATCTGAAGAACCGTCATCCATGTCTCCGTTGTTGTTATGCGTGTCAGGCGCTTGCCTTGTTGCTCAGTTCGCCGCTTTGCAAACGCTCTTGCAGATCGGCGGCCGCATCGCCGATGTCTTCCTCGATGCCGGCGCGCGCGCCTTCGCCATCGCCGCGCCAGAGCGCTTCGACGATATGACGATGCGCCGCCATCGAACGGCGCATATGCGGAATGTCGGGCGCGACGAGATTCAGGAACGGGCCGATGCGCATCCAGAGGTTCTGGATGGTCGCGAGCGTGAGATCGCTCGCGCCGTGCGTGTAAATGGCGATATGAAATTCGAAGTTGCTGCGCAGATACGCGGGTACGTCGCCCGCTTCGACGTGTGCGTCCATCGTGTCGAAGATGGCCTGCAGCGCGTCGAGATGCGCGCGTGTCATGCGCGACGCCGCGCGTTTGGCGACCGCGCCTTCCAGTGCGATGCGAACGTCCCGCAACTCATCGAGGAGTTCGAGCGTCATCGGCGGAACCATCAGCGCGCGGCCGGGACCGTCGATCAATGCGCCTTCCGCCTGCAAGCGCGTGAGCGCGGCGCGCACGGGCATGGTCGACGAGCCGACCGCTTCCGCGACGCTGCGCAAGCTGAGCAACTGCCCAGGCGCGAAGCGGCCCGTCATGATCGCCTGCCTCAATTGCGCATAAACGCGACCGGCCATGGTTTCGCGTGCAACTAATTCGAGCGCGGGTAAGTCCGTCGTCGAGCGTGTCGCCAACTTTTGCCTCCGTTCTTTCGTTCGGCTGCTGCGATGCTTTCGATTGGTGTGACCTGTGATCACACCTGCATGGCTAAAGTGTCGGACGCGCGAGCACGCGAGTCAACCTTGAATTGCTAGGTGAAAACGCGGAGCGACGCCTCAGACCGCTTCGTGCGAAAGACGGGCCGCATCGAGCGCGACGCCGATGGCGGGAGCGGCCAACACGCGGATTGCCTGAAAATGGGACGCATCGAATGCGCCTCGAAAGAAGTCGACCACCGCGACCAAGCGCCTGACGATGAGATCATGAAGCACGGACACGTCTTGCCCGAAGTCCTTCGCGTCGGCAGCAATGAGTCTGTCGACCGCGCGCACGACGGCGAGCAATTCGTCGGTGCCGACTTCCAGGCCGAACCACATGCCAACGATGAGATCGATGTCGCGCGGATCGAGGCTCGGGTACCAGAGCGCCAAAAGACGTTTGCGGAGGCCTTTCATCGCCGGGCCCGCCAGATCTTCCCGGCTTCTGGTGAAACTGGTTCGGTGCGACCTGACCTCGACGAGGACTTCATCGACATTGCCGATCTCGCCGCCGGCCACCATGATCGCGACGAGATAGTTCAGGTCTTCGGCGCTCGCCATCTGCATGTCGAACCGGATGCGATGCT
Organism: Caballeronia sp. ATUFL_F1_KS39; assembly: GCF_023630985.1. NCBI lineage: Bacteria > Pseudomonadati > Pseudomonadota > Betaproteobacteria > Burkholderiales > Burkholderiaceae > Caballeronia > Caballeronia sp. ATUFL_F1_KS39. Next base: position 20,624 of record NZ_JALQDZ010000037.1, read on the forward strand.
CGCGGACGAACGAACGGCGCACCATGAGCATTGCGCCGCCGATGGTGTTGAAGCCTTCGAAAAGCCGGGCCTTCAGAGCGCCGTCGCCGAGCGTGCAAAGCCCATAAGTGTCGTTGGCAATACCATCGCCGAACAAGCGCGCATGGCCGCCGCAAGCGGCAAGGCGCGCGCACTCGCGGAAAGCGGCGACTTGCGCGGCGAGCCTCGTCGGCAGCGCCCGGTCGTCCGAGTCGATGCGCGCGATGAACTCGCCGCGCGCCGCGTCGAAACCCGCATTCGAAGCGGCGCTGATGCCCTCGTTCCGGCCGAAGCGTATGAGGCGCACGCGGCTGTCGTCGCCCGCTGCCTGCTGCGCGACGGCGAACGTCTGATCGATCGAGCCATCGTCCACGACGATGAGCTCCCAGTCTTCGAGCGTTTGAGCGCGAATCGAAGCGATTGCTTCGCCGATGAAGGCCTGCGCGTTGAACGCGGGCATGACGACGGTGACGAGCGGTGAGGATGTCATGGGAACGGAATCCGTTCTGATTTGTTCCCGGCGGAGTGTGCCGCAATCGGCGCGCGATTACGCCATTTCCATCGGCAATTCAGATTTTTCGGCTCCGCGCTCAGGCGAACTTTCCCGACACCGCCCTTTGAATCTCCGCGAACGCCACCGGCTTCACGAGATGATGATCGAAGCCCGCTTCCTTCGAGCGCTGACGATCATGCGCCTGCCCGTATCCCGTCACGGCGATCAGCAAGGCATCGGCGGTTGCGGGACGCGCGCGCATCTCGGCCGCGAGCCGGTATCCGTCCATGCCCGGCAAGCCGATATCGAGCAGCACGATCTGCGGCATGAAGGTGTCGGAGACCGCGAGCGCTTCGGTTGCATCGTGCGCCGTGCGAACGTCGAAGCCGTCGGCCTCGAGTAGCAGCGCCATCGCGGTGGCCGCGTCGACGCTGTCATCGACGAGCAGCACGCGCTTGCCCGCGTTGACGGTCGCGGGCGTTGCCGGCGCGCCTTGCGTGGCCACTTGCGCATCCTTCGCGAGCGGCAGCCACACGACGAACTCGCTGCCCGCCTGCGCCCCCGCCGAGAATGCTTCGATGCGTCCGCCCTGCAATTCGACGAGCGTCTTCGCCAGCGGCAAGCCGATGCCGAGCCCGCCCTCCGATCGTTCGAGCGATGTCTCCGATTGCACGAACAGATCGAAGATGTGCGGCAGCATGTCGGACGCGATGCCGATGCCCTTGTCGCGCACGACGATACGCACCTCATCGCCGAACTGTTCCGTTTCGATGGCGATCTCGCCTTCCTCGACGCTGTACTTCGACGCATTCGACAGCAGATTGCCGAACACCTGCGCGAGCCGCACGCTGTCGCCGACGATGTAGAGCGGCGCATCCGGCAGCTTCACCGTCAACGCGTGCCGCTTTCGTTCGAGCGCGGGCTGCACGGTCTCGATGGCCGCCGCGAGCGCCGCCGCGAGATCGACCGTTTCCTGGCGCAGCGTGATCTTGCCCTGCGTGATGCGCGCAACGTCGAGCAGATCGTCGACGAGCCGGCTCAAATGCCGCACCTGTCTGTCGATGATCGCGCGCACCGTCGCGAAGTGCTGCACGGACGGCTCGCGATCCGGATCGAGCAGATCGACCGCATTGCGGATCGGCGCGAGCGGATTGCGCAATTCATGCGCGAGCATCGCGAGAAACTCGTCCTTGCGGCGGTCCGCTTCGCGCAACAGCAGCTCGGCGGCCTTGCGCTCGGAGATATCGTTGACGATGCCCGCAATGCGATACGGCCGCGCCGGATGACCCGCCGCGCCGTGAACCGGAAACGCGCGCTCCGCGACCCAGCGCGGCCCGCCGCTCGCGCGCACGATGCGATATTCGACCTGATACGGCGTGCCGTTCGCGAGCAGTTGCCGATACGCCTCGGCGACATGATCGCGATCGAGGGGAAGAATGTCGCCGGACCAGTGATCGGGGCCAGGCAGGGGCGCGGGCGCGCCGCCGCCGGTATCGAAGAGATGCGCGTAAGCGGGGCTCACATAGAGCAGTTCGTTGGATGCCGGATCGAGCATCCAGAACACGTCGTCGATATTCCCGGCAAGCTGGCGAAAGCGCTCCTCGCTCTCGCGCAGCGCATTTTCCGCGAGCCGCACGCGCAGCAACGCGCGCACATGCGCGATCAGTTCCGCGGGTTCGACAGGCTCGGTCAAATAGCTATCCGCGCCGCCTTCGAGACCGCGAATGCGATCGAGGCTATGCACGGCCGCCGCCGATGTCTGCAGCACGAGCGTGCCCGACGTCTCCGGCGATGCCTTGATCTGCCTGCACACTTCGAGCCCGTTGATGTCGGGCAGCTTCACGTCGAGCAGCACGAGATCGGGCGCTTCGGCGCGCACGCGTTCGAGCGCGGCCGTGCCCGTCGGCGCTTCGATCACGTTGAAGCCCGCGCGCGACAGGATGCGCGTTTTCGCATAGCGCGCGCCGTCGTTGTCGTCGACGTTGAGGATCAGCACCTCGTTCCAGTCGCTTCTCATGATGCTCGTCCCTCGCCCGTCACCGCATCCAGCACGCCCGGCAGCTCGCCACCGCCCGCCGGCTTTTCAACGAACGCGGTCGCGCCCAGCGCCCGCGCTTCATTGCGATCCTCGTCCTCGCCGAGCACCACGATCGGAATGCTGCGCGTCGCGGCCTGCGCGCGCAACGCGGCGAGCCAGATCCACGCTTCCGACGGCGCGGGCCGCACGGCGAGCAGCAACGCGGCGGGCTGCGTGCGCGCGAGCAGGCGGCTCGCTTCGTCGAGCGTCGCGGCGCTCATCGGGCGATACGGCGAAGCGCGCAGCGCGGCCTCGCAGTCGAGCCGCTCGATCGGATTGCTCGCGACGATCAGCACGGCGGGCCGCGTATCGCTCGCGGCGTGATGCGCGGCGTCGACGTCCGCGCCGTAATGCGCGGGAATCGTCGCGCTGAAAGTCGAGCCGCGCCCGGGTTCGCTCGCGAGCGACACATCGCCGCCGAGCAGCTTGCACAGCTTGCGGCACAGCGGCAGGCCGAGGCCCGTACCCTTCACGTATTGCTGAAGGCGGTTTTCGACTTGCCCGAACTCTTCGAAGACGACCTGCTGATGCTCCGGCGCGATGCCGATGCCCGTATCGCTGACGGAAAACGTGATGAGCCGGCGCGCGTCGTCATAGCTCGCCGCGACGCGCACTTCGCCGCGCTCGGTGAACTTGAGCGCATTCGATACGAAGTTGCGCAGCACCTGCGCGACCTTGGCTTCATCGGTATGAATGGGCGGCAGGCCTTCGCACGATTCGAACACGAGTTCCACCGCGCCGCCCGGCGACAGCGGCCGCAACATGCCGCGCAGCGCCGAAAACAGGGTATCGACTTCGAATTCGGCGGGACGCACGTCGATCTTGCCCGCTTCGATCTTCGCGAGATCGAGCAGATCGTCGACCGTTTCCGACAAATCCTCCGCCGCCTTGCGGATGAAGCGCACCTGCTTTTCCTGCTCTTCCGTCAGATCGCCGTCGATACGTTCGAGCAAGAGTTTCGAGAGCGCGCGGATCGACGACAGCGGCGTGCGGAACTCGTGGCTCATGTTCGACAGAAAGCGCGATTTCGATTCGTCCGCGCGGCGCAGATGATCGGCGCGCGCATCCAGTTCCGCATAAAGCGCGACGACGCCGCGATTGGTGTCCTCGAGTTCGCGCGTAAGACGCGTGAGCTCCTCCTGACGCTCGCGCAGATCCGCGAGCGCGGCGATCAGCTCGCGATTCTGGCGCTGCAATTCCGCGGCCGTGTCTTCGCTCGGCTGACGCTCGAGTGCGTTCTTCACCGCCTGCGCATCGCACGGCACGCCATCGGGTAAAGCCTTCGCGAGCGAGATCGAGGTGTCGCCATCGGCTTCGTCGGCGATCGCGCATTGATCCATCAGACGTTGCGCCGCGAGCAGGCCCAGCGCGGCTTGCGAGTCGTCGTGGCGCATGGCGCGCAGACGCTCGCCCGCACCGCCGCCCGCCAGAAAACGCACGACGAAGCGCGGCGGGCGCGCGGCGTTATCGACGAGAAATTCCGCGCGCGCCGCCTGCCCCGCGATCAGCACGGTGCGCGCGGCTTCGAGCACGGACGTGGAAATGCGCGTCTGATCCTGCGGCGAGAAGCCGAGCGCCGCGCTCGCATCGCGCGCCTTCACGCGGACCGCGACGATATCGCGCTCGTGATCGATCCGCATCGTGTAGAGCGGTTGCGTCATCCTGCGCTCCCGGCTGCGCGGGCCACGAACACGGTGATGTCGTCGCGGCCGCGCGCGAAGTCGCGATACAGCACCGCCGCGACGAGCGCCGGGTGCCGCATCGCGAGGCCCGGATAGCGCGCGAGATCCCAGCGCGACGTGAGCCCGTCCGAATGCAGCACGACGAGCGCGTTCGGCGGATACGGCACGTCGAAGATCTGCGCGCGCCGCGCCGCATGCCCGACGATGCCGCTGTGCGAGACGAGATGCTTGTGCGTGCCTTCGGTCCACACGCTCGCCGAAATATTGCCGATGCCCGCGAAGCTCACCGCCATGCCCGGCATCGACGCGAACGCCGGCATGCGCGCGATGCCGACCGCCGCGCCGCGCGTCGGGCGCAGCGCCTCGTTGGCGGCCTCCATGATGCGATCGAGCGCCTGGTCGCCGTTCGCGGCGAGCGCTTTGGCCGCCTCGATCGCCGCGACATTGGCGAGCGGTCCGTGACCGAGGCCATCGGCGACGAGCACGGTGAATTCGCCGTCATGCGCGTAGACGGACCATGCATCGCCGGATACGGTTTCGGTTTGCAGCGGCAGGTTCACGACGCCGTATGTCAGTTGTGGCGCACGCGTGTTCGCCGCGCCCGGCGCGTTCCAGAACACGGCGCGCAACACCGTGCCGCGTTGCGGCGCGCTCCAGATGTCGAGTTCGTCGGAAAGACGCTCGATCGCGCCCATGCCGTTGCCGGGACTGCCCGCCGTCGTGTAGCCGTCCTCGAAACAGCGATGCAGATCGTAAATGCCCGGCCCGTTGTCGATGCACAGCACTTCGATGCCGTAGCGCAAAGTCGCGCCGGCGCCCCTGTCGACGAGCGGACGCACGAGCAGTTCGCCGCGCTGTGCATGCTTCAGCAGATTCGTGCCGCATTCGGTGACGACGATCGCGAGCTCGCCCGCGGCCGTCTCGTTGAAACCGAGCCCGCGCGCGAGTTCGCCGATAGAACGCCGCGCATAGGCGATCTGGCTCGCCTCGGCGATCTCGTAGCGCTGCTGCGCAGCCATCGATTCCTTCAGAACGGTTTCCATTTTGTGATCGAGACGTGCGTGCCTTCGCCCGGCGCGGAGCGGATGTCGAATTCGTCGCACAGACGTTTGGCGCCGCCAAGCCCGAGCCCGAGGCCGCTGCCCGACGTGAATCCGTCGGAGAGCGCGCGCGGGATATCCGGAATGCCCGGACCATTGTCGACGAATTCGAGCTTGAGGCCACGGCGGCCGTTACGCTCGACGAGATAGCAATGCACGTCGCCGCCGCCGCCGTAGATGAGCGTGTTGCGTGCCAGCTCGCTCGCCGCCGTCACGAACTTCGTCTGGTCGATGAGAGACAGGCCCTGCGAGACCGCCTTCTCGCGCACGAACTGGCGCAGCCGCACGATCTGCTCGTCGTTGCGGATCGGCAGCGTGTCGGGCGGCGACGAGGACGTCGGCGCGGCTGTGGAATTGAAGATCGTCATGGAGTCGTGTGCATGCGGCCGTCAGGCCGTGCCGCCCTTCGAAAGGAGCGCCATGCCCTTCTCCACGTTCAGCGCCGTGCGTACGCCCGAAAGCGTGAGGCCGAGTTCGACGAGCGTGATCGCGACCGAAGGCTGCATGCCGACGACGACCGTCTCGGCATCGAGCACGCGCGCCATGGCGGCCGTGTTGCCGATCATGCGTCCGATGAACGAATCGACCACGTCGAGCGAGGAAATGTCGATCAGGACGCCGCGCGCGCCGTCTTTCACGATGCGGCTCGTCAGATCGTCCTGCAGCGCGAGCGCGAGCCGGTCGTGCATGTCGACCTGAATGGTGACGAGCAGGAGCCTGCCCATCGTGAGAATCGGAATGCGTTCCATCGCTTGAAACCCCGTTCAGTCGCGTTGCGTTCGATGCGTGCTTCGAATGGCGAAAGGCTGCGTCATTCCGCTTGCAGCGAATCGAAGCCGTCGCTTGCGCGGCTGCCGCGCGAGGCGTCCTGCGCGGATCCGGCCGTCACCGACTTGCCCGTGCGCTGCAGCGCGACGACGAACGCCGACGCGAGCGTCGCCTTGGTCGTGACGTTCGTGAGATTCACGCCGAGATGAACGATGGTCTGCGCGATCTGCGGACGAATACCGCTGATGATGCAGTCCGCGCCCATCAGACGCGCCGCCGCGACCGTCTTCAGCAAGTGCTGCGCGACGAGCGTATCGACGGTCGGCACGCCGGTGATGTCGATGATCGAAATGGCCGCGCCCGTCTCGACGATCTTCTGCAGCAGGTTTTCCATCACGACTTGCGTGCGCGCGGAATCGAGCGTGCCGATGAGCGGCAGCGCGAGAATGCCGTCCCACAACTGCACGACGGGCGTCGACAGTTCGAGCAGTTCCTGCTGCTGGCGCACGATGACCTGCTCGCGGCTCGCCTGGAACACTTCGGTCGTGAAGAGCCCGAGCTCGTCGAAGAGCGTGCTGATCGTCCAGGTGAGATCGGCGAGCGCGGGGGCATCGTTGACGAGCGTGTCGCGCAAACGCGCGAAGAGCGGCTGCTTGAGCGAGAACACGAACATCGCGGTCTCGACGGGCGTGAAGCCCTGACGCGCACGCTGCGCCGACATTTCCGCGAGAAACGCGCGCACTTCCTGCCATGCGGACGATTTGAAATCGACGCGTTCGGAGGCGCCGAGCGCCGTCACGAGAAGCGACGTGAACTGGCTGAACTGATTGCGCAGTTCCGCCTCGCCGACGAGGCCGCGCCGCGCCGCGATGGCGTGCTGCTGCGCGAACCATTCCGCGAGCAATTGCTCCTGGTTGCTGGTGAACAGTTGGGCAAGCCGCGTTCCGCCGACCATTTCCATGCCGAGATCCCCGTGCGAATGATGTTATTGGGCGCCAAGCCCTGGAAGCTGGATTGTTGCATCGCCGCGAAAGCTATCGAAATAAAGCAACGCGAAGCGCTCGGAATGTAGCACGCCATCCCAAAAATCGACAGTGCGACAAGCCTTGCGGCACAAGGGTTTCGAGGATTCTTCCGTTTGTCGCGATGCGCGCTGCGCCGAATCGGCAAATGCTGCCGTGTGCGCGCGATCGCATGGACAATATCGGTCAAATATCCTGAACAAAGTCAAGCGCGCGTGCGATGCCATGTATAGCGGCCCGAATATTTTTTCGGCCGTCGCGCGGTGCAATACTCGGGCGACCCACTCAACGTCATAGACATTCGAGCTTGCCGGAGCGCACATGGCCCAAACGATTCATCCCGTCGACGAAGTGCTGCCCATCGGTCAGATGCTCGCGGTCGGCATTCAGCACGTACTCGTGATGTACGCGGGCGCGATCGCGGTGCCGCTCATCATCGGCGCAGCGCTCAAGCTGCCGAAGGAGCAGGTCGCGTTTCTGATCAGCTCGGACCTCTTCGCGTGCGGAGTCGTCACGCTGGTGCAGTGCATCGGCGTATGGAAATTCGGCATCCGCCTGCCGGTCATCATGGGCGTGAGCTTCGCGCCGGTCGGGCCGATGGTCGCGATGGCATCATCCGGTGCGGGCCTGCCGGCGATCTTCGGCGCGACCATCGCGGCGGGCGTGTTCGCGGTCCTGATCGCGCCGTTCTTCGGACGGCTGATGCGCTTCTTTCCGCCGATCGTCACGGGCACGATCATTCTGACGATCGGCATGACGCTCTTTCCCGTCGCGATCAACTGGGCGGGCGGCGGACGCGGCGCACCGAATTTCGGCGAGCCGCGCAATCTGATGATCGCGGGCATCGTGCTGCTCGCGATTCTGCTCATCAACAAGTATCTGAAGGGCTTCGTCGCGAATATTTCGGTGTTGCTCGGCATGGCGATCGGCTTCGTGATCGCGTTGCCGCTCGGCTTCGTCGATTTCGCGGGCGTCGGTCAAGCCGCGTGGTTCGCGCCGGTGCGGCCGTTCGCGTTCGGCATGCCGGTCTTCGATGTCGCGGCGATCGCCTCGCTGTGTCTCGTGATGGTCGTCATCATGGTGGAATCGCTCGGTATGTTCCTCGCGCTCGGCGATCTCGCGATGCGCCCCGTTTCGCGCATCGATGCGACGCGCGGACTGCGCACCGATGGTCTCGGCACGGTGATCGGCGGCATCTTCAATACGTTTCCGCATTCGTCGTTTTCGCAGAACATCGGGCTCGTGGGCATTACGGGCGTCAAAAGCCGCTGGGTGGTCGCGGTGTCGGGCGTGATCCTGATCCTGCTCGGGCTGCTGCCGAAGCTCTCGAATCTGATTGCTTCGATACCGGTGGTCGTGCTCGGCGGCGCGGGCATCGCGATGTTCGGCATGGTCGCGGCGACCGGCGTGAAGATCCTGAGCAAGGTCGATTTCGATAGCAAGAACAACTTGCTCATCATCGCGATCAGTCTGGGCGTGGGCGTGATTCCGCTTGCCGCGCCGGCGTTCTTCGCGCACATGCCGGCGTGGGCGGGGCCGCTGACGCATAGCGGAATCACGCTCGCCGCGGTGTTCGCGATTCTGCTCAACGCGCTGTTCAATCGCGAGCGGGAAGCGGAGGACGTGGAGAAGGAGATCGCTGCGGAGATGCCTTTGAGCTTGCGGCAGGGGGATGTGGATGTGCGGGAGTGAGCGAGTTGCCGGAGATCCGGCCGATGGCGCCACGCAAGCGGCCTGCAATCGCTCGCGCGCAACCGCGCCCTACCTAACCGCAAGGGCTTTGGGCCGGGATGAATTCGAACAGAACCTGGAAGCGCTCCGAATCGGGGACATTTGGAACGGTAGGCCAAATCTCATAGTCGACCTCGATACGCCTCTCTTCGACGCCGAGCGCACGAAGATAGCTAACGACGGATTCAACGCGCTTTTTTGTGACCGCCGTTCCGTCTCGTCGCCCTTTTCAAAATAGCCATAGGGAACAACAATGTCAGTCCGCGCGACGCTGTTGTTAGCGTCGACGAGCGTGCGCGCCAGATCAACTCGATGGCGATTTGACAGCGACAAGTTGTCCGCGTCGAATTTGATCGATTGGATCCCGCGGAATTCATCTGGGTCATTTTTCTGTCGGTAACAATTCACCGCCCGTACATGAAATGCAGGCGCAAGCGCACGCATCCACACGCCGCAACTCCACTACCATACGAGGAACGCCAACCCGCCGCCGACACCGATGCGCGAAGTCCTCTGGATCGCCCTGCTCGCCATAGCGCTGGTCTACACGATCGCGCTCGCGGGCCTGTATTGGCTGCAAGGAAGGCTCGTCTATCCGCTGGAACAGATCGAAGCCTTCAAGAACGCCGATGTGGAAGCGCGCACCGAAGCAGTCGTCATCAGAACCGATGACGGCCTCGACCTGACCATGCGCTACAAAGCGCCGCCCGACGACGACGCGCCCACGGTCATCCTCTTTCACGGCAATGGCGAAGACCTTTTCCAGCGCGGTCATGTTGCATTGGAGATGATCGAAGCGGGCTATGGCGTGCTGCTCGCCGAATATCGCGGCTACGGCGGCAATCCCGGCAGGCCGCACGAAGCCGGCCTTTGCGCCGATGCGCGCGCCGCCTACGCCTACGCCGCGGCGCGTTCACGCAACATCGTGCTGCACGGTTATTCGCTCGGCTCGGGTGTCGCCGTGCAGCTTGCAAGCGTCGCGAAGATCCATGCGCTGATGCTCGAAGCGCCGTTCACGAGCATCGTCGATGTCGCCGCGAAACGCTTCCGGCTCTTTCCCGTGCGGCTGCTCGCACGCGATCGCTACGAAAGCCTCGCGAAAATCGCATCGATCGATGCGCCGCTCTTGATCTACGGCGGCACGAAAGACGGCGTGATTCCGCCCGAACACTTCCAGCGTCTCTTCGATGCAGCACGCGGCGACAAGCGTCTCGCGCTCATCGAAGACGCCGATCATCTCGACGTTTGGACGATGGGCGGCCGCGAACACGCGATGCAATTCCTCGCGTCACTGCAACCGACGCGCGACACGCTGCAAGCCTAAGCCGATTTCTTGCGCGTGCGCCCGAGCTTGAGCGTGACCCACGCCGGCGCATGATCGCTCGCATGCGGCTCGCCGCGCACCCATTTGTCGACGCCCGCCGCCTCCAGCTTCTTCGCGAGATCCTTGCTAAGAAGGATGTGATCGATGCGCAAGCCGGAATTCGTCTGCCAATGATTGCGGAAGTAATCCCAGAACGTATAGATGCGCTCATCGGGAAACTTCTGCTTCAGCGCATCGGTCCAGCCTTGCGCGAGCAAAGCCGCGTAGGCCGCGCGGCTCTCCGGCTGCAACAGCGCGTCCTTCAGCCACGAGCGCGTGTTGTAGATGTCGTCATCGGTCGGCACGACGTTGTAATCGCCCGCGAGCACGACGGGATGTCCGCTATCGAGCAACATCTTCGCATGCGCGTTGAAGCGCGCGAACCATTCGAGCTTGTAATCGAACTTCGGGCCGGGCTGCGGATTGCCGTTCGGAAGATAAAGACAGCCGATCAGCAAGCCGCCCACGGCCGCCTCGATATAACGGCTATGCGTATCGTCTTCGTAACCCGGCAGCCCGCGCCGGCTCAGCACCGGCTCCGCGTCTTTCGCGAGAATCGCCACGCCGTTCCACGATTGTTGCCCATGCCATAGCGCGCCGTAGCCCGCGTTCGCGATCGCGTCGGCGGGAAACTGCGCGTCGGTCGCTTTCAGTTCCTGCAGGCAGACGATATCGGGCGATTCGCGTTCGAGCCATGTCAGCAAGGCGTCGAGCCGCGGACGGATGCCGTTGATGTTGAAGGTCGCGATTTTCACTCGGCGTCTCTCCATCGGTGGATCGGGATCGATGCTACACGCGTCGCAGTTTGCGTGCCGCGTCGCGAACCACGCCGGGAGATTCAGCGCTTCTCGCTGTCGAGATGCGCCATCTGCACGGCCTCGTAGCGATCGCCCGCCGCCGCGCCCTTCGGCACCGCCGCTTCGATCGCGGCGAGGTCATCCTTCGTGAGCGCGACATCGAGCGCCCCGAGCGATTCCGTCAGCCGGTCGCGACGGCGCGCGCCGACGACAGGCACGATGTCATCGCCCTGCGCGAGCACCCACGCGATCGCGATCTGCGCGACGCTCACGCCTTTTGCATCGGCGATCTTGCGCAACGCATCGACGAGCGCGAGATTGCGTTCGACGTTGCCTTGCTGAAAGCGCGGACTGTTCGCGCGCCAGTCGCCGGATTGCGCGGCGTCGCGGCTCCAGTGTCCGCTGATGAGTCCGCGCGACAGCACGCCGTACGCCGTGATGCCGATGCCGAGTTCGCGGCATGCCGGAAGAATCGATTCCTCGAGGCCGCGCGAAATCAGCGAGTATTCGATCTGCAGATCGCACACCGCATGCACGGCGGCGGCACGGCGAATCGTGTCCGCGCCGACTTCCGACAATCCGACGTGGCGCACATAGCCCGCGTCGATCATCTCGGCGATCGCGCCGACGGTGTCTTCGACCGGCACGTTCGCATCGAGGCGCGCGGGCCGATAAATGTCGATATGTTCGACGCCGAGCCGCTGCAATGTATACGCGAGCGAATTCTTCACGGCGACGGGCCGTCCATCGAACGCGATGAACCGGCCGGCCGGATCGCGCATGCCGCCGAATTTCACGCTGAGAATCGCCGCATCGCGGCGTGAAGGCGGCGCGCTTCTCAACGCTTCGCCGATCAGCATTTCGTTGTGCCCCATGCCGTAGAAGTCGCCGGTGTCGAGCAGCGTCACGCCCGCTTCGAGGGCCGCGTGTATCGTCGCGATGCTCTCCGCGCGATCCGACGGCCCGTACATGCCCGACATGCCCATGCATCCGAGGCCGATCGCCGACGATTGCGGTCCGTTCTTTCCGAGCTTGCGTTGTTCCATGTTCGTTCTCTCCTTGAAGGATGGAGACGATTATGGGAGCAAACCTCGCGTGCGATAATCCGCCTCAATCCGAATGGGCTGTGCGCCCCAGCGAACAATGGGTGAGAGATGAGCGAACCGGATTTGTCGGATCTTCACGCGTTTCTGGCCGTCGCGCGGTCGCGTGGCTTCAGGCAGGCGGCGCTGTTGCGCGGCGTGTCGGCGTCGTCGCTGAGCGAGGCCATACGCAGGCTCGAAACGCGTCTGGGCGTGCGGCTTTTGAATCGCACGACGCGCAGCGTCACGCCGACCGAAGCGGGCGAGCGGCTCATCGAACGCCTCGGGCCCGCGTTCGCGGAAATCGCAGGCGCGCTCGATGCCGTCAACGGCTTTCGCGACAGCCCGACCGGCACGTTGCGCCTGAACGTCCCGCGCATCGTGTCACGCGAGATCCTGCCGCCAATCGTCGCGCGTTTTCTGACGGCGCATCCGGGCATCAAGCTGGAGATCAGCGCAACCGATACCTTCATCGACGTGCTCGCCGCCGGTTTCGATGCGGGCATCCGTTATGACGAGCGCATCGAGCGCGACATGATCGCCGTGCCGATCGGGCCGCGCACGCAACGCTTCGTCGCGGTGGCGTCGCCGGCTTATCTCGCGGCGCACGGCGAGCCGAAGCATCCGCGCGAACTCGTGAATCACGCGTGCATCGGGCATCGTTTCGATAGCGGCGTGCTGGCCGTGTGGGAATTCATGCGCGGCAAGGAAACGATACGCATCGCGCCGGAAGGACCGCTCGTCACGTCGTCGATCGAGATCAGCCGAAGCGCGGCCATCGCGGGATTGGGCCTCGTCTATACGTTCGACGAGTTCGTGCGCCCGGCCATCGACGATGGCGCGCTCGTGCCCGTGCTCAAACCGTGGTGGCAGAGTTTCACCGGGCCGCGTCTCTATTATCCGAGCCGCGCGCACATGCCGGGGCCGTTGCGCGCGTTCATCGACTTCATTCGCGCGGGGAATTGAGCGCGCTCATTGCTGCACGCCCCAGCGGCGCACGGTCACGCGCTCGATCGTATCGAAGACGAGATGCTCCACAGCAAGGCCGATCACGATGACCGCAGCCAGTCCCGCGAACACGCGGTCCGTGTAAAGCTCGTTGCGGTTCTGGAAGATGTACCAGCCGAGCCCGCCCTTGCCCGAGCTCGCGCCGAACACGAGCTCCGCCGCGATCAGCGTGCGCCACGCGAAGGCCCAGCCCACGCGCAAGCCCGCGAGAATCGAAGGCAACGCGGCGGGCACCAGAATCAGCATCACATGGCGCATGCCGTTGAGACCGTAGTTGCGGCCCGTCATGCGCAAGGTCGTCGGCACGGCCTGAAAGCCCGCATACGTGTTGAGCGCGAGCGGCCACAACACCGAATGCACGAGCACGAAAAGCAGGCTTCCGGTGCCGAGGCCGAACCACAGCAACGCGAGCGGCAACAGCGCGATGGAAGGCAGCGGATTGAACATCGCGGTGAGCATCGAAAGGATGTCGCGGCCGATGCGCGTCGAGACCGCAAGCGATGTCAGCGCGAACGCGAGCGCCGCGCCGAGCGCATAGCCGCGCAGCAGTACCGACATCGAAATGCCGATCTTCTCGATGAGTTCGCCCGACGCGATGCCCTGCACGAATGCGACGAAGGTCGCGCTGAAAGTGGGCAACAGCAGATCGTTATCGACGGCGCGTGCGGCGATTTCCCACAACGCGATCAGCACGAGCGCGATGATCGACTTGCGCAGCCACGCACGATCCGCTAGCCGCTTCGACAGCGACAACGGCGCTTCATGTTCGACGGCGACGCTCGCGGCAGGCGCGATTTCATACTCGGGCCGCACGGGCGGCACGATCAGATGCGGCGTGCTCATTGCGCGCGCTCCTCTTCGAACAACAGACGATGAATGCGCGCGACGCTCTGCTGAAACTCGCCGCGACCCAGGCTGTCCTGCGTGTATTGATGACTGTTGAGTTCGGCGCGCACGCGTCCCGGATGCGGCGTCAGCAGCAGAATGCGATTGCCGACGATCAGCGCTTCCTCGATCGAGTGCGTGACGAACAACAGCGTGAATCGCTCGTCGCTCCAGAGGCGCAAGAGCTCTTCCTGCATGCGGCGTCGCGTGAGCGCATCGAGTGCGGCGAAGGGCTCGTCCATCAGCAGCACGCGCGGCTGCATCGCGAGGGCGCGTGCAATGGCGACGCGCTGCTTCATGCCGCCCGACAGCGTATGCGGATACGCATCGGCGAATTTGGCGAGACCGACCTTGTCGAGATAATGCAGCGCGCGTTCGCGAGCTTCGGCGCGGCCGAGCTTGCGCGCGACGCGCAGCGGAAAGGCGACGTTCTGCACGACGGTCTTCCACGGCGGCAACTGATCGAACTCCTGAAACACGACGATGCGATCCGCGCCCGGCCCGCGCACACGTTCACCGCCGATTTCGATGCTGCCTCCAACCGGCTCGATGAAGCCCGCAACGGCCTTGAGCAAGGTCGACTTGCCGCAGCCCGAAGGCCCGAGCAGCACGAAGCGGTCGGCGCCGTAGACATCGAAGCTGACATCGTGCGTCGCGCGAACGAGCCGCTCCGGCGTGCGGTATTCGAGCGTGACGTTCTTCGCGCTGAGAAGCTTGCCGCTCGTCGCAGCCTCACGATCGGCTTCGTGCGAATAAAGCGCTTGGGGATTGGCGGCCATGTTCATCTGCCCGATTGCAAACGATCACGATACCGGCGCGCTGCGCTCGAGCGAACCAATCATTGCGCATATCGAATCCGCAATCGCCGATAAGCGGCGTCAGCTTCCGTCTTTCGTCGCGGGATCGGTAAAGAAGTAATCCTGCCACGACTTCGGCTCGTTCTTGATGACGCCGACACGATGCATGAACTGCGCGAGCCCGAACGTGTTTTGCGGCGCGACCTTGAATTGCACCGACGGATCCTTGATCACCTTGATCAGCAGATCGCGGTCGATCTTCGCGTTGTTCACGCGCAGATAGATATCGGCGGCTTGTTCCGGATGTTGCGTGATATAGCGCGCGGCATCGGCAAGACCGGCGACAAACGCGCGATACGTCTTCGGATTCTCGTTGCGGAATTTCTCGGTCGCGTAGAGCACCGTCGCGGAACTGGGGCCGCCGAGCACATCGTATGAATTGAGCACGATATGCGCTTTTGGATTGCCCGCGAGTTCCTGCTGCTGGAACGGCGGATTGCCGAAGTGCGCGTTGATCTCCGTGCCGCCCGCGATGAGCGCCGCGGCTGCGTCCGGATGCGGCACCGCTTGCGTGAGCTTGTCGAGGCGGTTGTATTCCTTGTCGCCCCATTGCTTCGCCGCCGCGTATTGCAGGACGCGCGATTGCACCGACACGCCGACTGCCGGCACCGCGATGCGATCCTTGTCGGTGAAATCGGCGATGGTTTTTACGCGCGGATCGTTCGATACGAGGTAATACGGGAAGTTGCCGAGCGACGCGACGCCCTTCACGTTTTGCCGTCCGTGCGTGCGGTCCCAGATCGTCAGCAACGGGCCGACGCCCGCCGCGGCGATATCGACCGAGCCGGACAACAGCGCATCGTTGACGCTCGATCCGCCCGACAGCTTCGCCCAGTCGACCTTGATATCGAGCCCTTCCTTCTTGCCTTCCTGCTCGATGAACTTCTGGTCGCGCGCGACATTGAGCAGCAGATACACGACGCCGAATTGCTCGGCGATGCGCAACGTGCCTTCGGCATGCGCGCTCGCCGACGTGACGCCGATCGCGAGCGAAAGCGCCGCGACGAGCGCGCGTGCGCCGCCCTTCCCGGTTCGAGAATGCATCGATGAAACCCCGTAAAAATAGTGGCTTTTTAGAAAGGCGCGTCGCCTTCGATGGTCGTGCGATAGAGCTTGCGGCGCTGATCGTCGGGCGTGCCGGCGGCGAGATGCATCACCGAGCGGTTGTCCCAGAAGACCATGTCGCGTTCGCGCCATTGATGGCGATAGACGAACTCGCTTTGCGTGCTATGCGCGAAGAGTTCCGCGAGCAAGGCGCGGCTTTCGTCTTCCGGCAGACCGATGATGCGCGTCGTGAAATGCTCGCTCACGAAGAGCGCGCGACGCTTGGTTTCCGGATGCGTCCGCACGATCGGATGCGTCACCGGCTTGACTTGCGCGATCTGCTCCGCCGACAGATTCGGACGCCACGGACTGCGCTTTTGCAGCTCGCCGTATTTGGCGAGATAGGTGTGTTCGGCGACGCGGCCTTCGACTGCATCGCGCAGATGCGCGGGCAGCGTGTCCCACGCGAGATGCTGATTCGCGAACAGCGTGTCGCCGCCGGTCGCGGGCAATTCCTGCGCGTGCAGCATCGAGCCGAGACTCGGCTTGTCCTTGTACGAAAGATCGGAATGCCAGAAATGACCCGCATCGCCGAGACCGATCGGCTTGCCGTTCTCGACGATGTTCGACACGATCAGCACTTCCGGATGCCCCCCGAGCCCGAACTGATGCAGCACGTGAATCTGCAGCGGACCGAAGCGCTTGCTGAACGCGACCTGTTCGTCGGGCGTGATGCGCTGATCGCGAAACACGAGAACGTGATGATCCAGATGCGCGCGATGGATGCGCGCGAAATCGGCTTGTGACAATGGCTTCGACAGATCGAGCCCGATGACTTCCGCGCCGAGCGGCGCATCGAACGTGCGAATCTCGATGGATTGATCGGCGGCAGCGTGCTCGGCAATGGGGGCAGTGAGAATCGTCACGTCGAACTAGTGGCAATCGATAGCTTGGGGAAGCGATCAATCTAACGCGCGGCGATTCGCGCGGCAACGAAGCATCTGCGATTACGTTATGCGCCTATGAAATAAGGCGCGCTTCAGTCGCCGGCGATATCGAACGGCAATTCGACCTGCACCGGCTCGACGAAGCCGCTTTCGTTGCGCCCGGCGAGCGCGCTGACGCGTACGCCGAGCAGACGGATGCGGCGATCGAGCACGATGCGCTTCAGGCATTCGGTCGCGGCGCGGCGAATCTCGACGGGATCGGCGGTCGCGACGGGCACGGTCAGATCGCGCGTCACGGTGCGGAAGTCGTCGAAGCGCAGCTTGATGCCGACCGTGCGCCCGACGTAGCCCTTGCGCTGCAAGTCTTCGGCGACGCGCGTGCACAGCCCCGTGAACTCGGCGGAAAGCGTCGCGCGATCCTGCTTCGGATGAAAGTCCCGCTCGAAGGTCGTCTCGCGGCTCATCGACTTGGGCGTCGAAGTGACGACGACAGGCCGCTCGTCCTGCCCCTGCGCGATGCGCGCGAGCCAGGCGGCGTACGTGTGGCCGAAATGCGTCTGCAGGAAACCGGGATCGGCGGCGGCGATATCGCCCACGGTCACGATGCCGAGCGCCGCGAGCTTCTCGTTCGCCTTCGGTCCGATGCCGTTCACCTTGCGCGCGGCGAGCGGCCAGATGCGCGTTGGCAGATCGTCCATCGTGAGGATGGTGAGACCGTCGGGCTTGTCGAGTTCGGAGCCGATCTTCGCGAGCAGCTTGTTCGGCGCGATGCAGATCGAGCAGGTGAGACCCGTCGCGTCGTGCACGGCGTCCTTCATGCGCTGGCCGATCTCGGCGGATTCGCCCGGTAGATCGCTGACATCGATATAAATTTCGTCGATGCCGCGATTCTCGATCTGCGTGGTGAACGTCGCGACGGCCGCCTTGAAAAGCCGCGAATAATGGCGATAGGACTCGAAATCGGTCGGCAGAAGAATTGCGTCGGGCGCGAGCTGGGCGGCTTTCATCATGCCCATCGCGGAAAAGACGCCGAACTTGCGCGCCTCGTAGGTAGACGTGGTGACGACGCCGCGACCCGCGTAATCGCGCAGACGCTTGAAGCGGCGCCTGCCGTCGGGCAACGTTTCAGGCGTGGCGCTGCGCCCGCCGCCGACCACGACGGGCATGCCGCGCAATTCCGGATAACGCAGAAGTTCGACCGACGCGAAGAAGGCGTCCATGTCGAGATGCGCGATGCGGCGCGGTGCGGATGTGAAGGACAGCGCGTCCATCGCGGCGACGAGAGCAGAAAAATGGCTTACTGTACATCCATACAGGTGTTCGCGCTAGAGGCCGCCCGTCGCGATGGCCGGCTCATTCCGGCGTGCGCTTTTCCGCGAGCGCGCGGCGGCAATCGTCGAAAACCTGCCGCACGACATCCGATTGATAGTTGAGGTCTTCGCTATCGAGAATCTCCTCGACGGCGTCGCGGGCCCAGTCGGCTTCGAGCATCGCGCAATGCTGCGTGGCGATGTCGCGGGCGATGGCCGCGAGCTTCGCGACCGTCAGCCAGTCCGCGAGCCGCTGATGACGGTCGAGCCACTTGTGCGCGGCCTGTACGTGAAACGAGGCCGCCGGCCAGTCGCCATTGAGGTAATACGCGCCGAGACTGCCGCATGTGAGCCAGCACAGCAACTCGACGCGGTCGCGGGCACTGAGGGTACGAGACACATCGTTCATGGCGGCCTTCACGAGAGACGATCGACGAATGCGAACAGCGCACAGTTCCGTATGAAACCCCTATTAAAACAAGATAGCACGGGATGGTGCGGCGCGGCAGTGCCTCCCCGCAGCGTGATCCGCGTCACGGTGCGTTGGCGAACGCTTCGTCATGCGAAGAGCAGCATCGCGCATGCCGCGAGTCGCTGCTTCGCGCTCTCATTCGCTGCTAATTCAGCGCGCATAACCTGCTTTCGTCGGCCCCACTCATCGGCCTGCATTCAACGACGGGAGCACATCATGTTTGAACGTCTCACTCACTCCATCGACCATCTCTTTTCGATCCGCACCGCGCAGGAAGCCCGCGACGACTATCTCGCATCGTCGAGCGATCTCGCGGATCTCGAACGGCGCATGCGTCAGATCGAAACGCAGGATCACGACTACAGCATGTATTTTTGCGGCGCGCTCGGCCGTCGATACGACGAGCATTGACCCGCGCCGCCGATGTCGCGCGCGCTATTTCGTTTCCTCGCGGCCGGCCTGGTCGAGCATCACCGTCCAGCCGAGGCCGCGCACGTTGCGGATCACGCCCGCGCCGAATTTCTTGCGCACCGAATGGATCAGCACGTCGACCGCGTTGCTCTCCACTTCCTTGCCCCAGCCGTAGAGACGGTCTTCGAGTTGATCGCGCGAGAAGATCGTGCCGGGACGTTCGAGCAGCGCGTGCATCAGCGCGAATTCACGCGCGGACAGCACGCCCGACGTCTCTCCGCACGTAAGCGTACGCTGATCGAGATTGAGGCAGAGCGAATCGTCGCCGAGGCGCGAGACCGCGTAGCCCGCCTTGCGGCGCAGCACCGCGCGGATGCGCGCCAGCAGTTCGGGCATGTCGAAGGGCTTGAGCAGATAGTCGTCGGCGCCGAGATCGAGGCCCTGGACGCGTGTGTCGAGATCGTCGCGCGCGGTGAGGATCAGCACCGGCGTCGCGTTGCCGGACGTGCGCGCCTGCCGCAAGAGTTCGATGCCCGTCATGCCCGGCAAGCCGAGATCGAGCAGCACGACGGTGTACTCGGCGGCGTTGATCGCCTCGCGGCCCGCGTTGCCGTCGCGGACCCAATCGACGGCGTAATCGGCGTCCTTGAGCGCACGCATCAGGCTCGTGCCGATCTGCACGTCGTCTTCGATCAGAAGAATTCGCATGTTCCACCCCGCGTCCCGCGAGAATGGCGCGCGCCACGCGCCGGAATGCGGCCCGAAGGATCTGGGAAAACGGAAAACGCACGACCGGTCATTTTGAGTGTTCTACTGACCGGCGACGATCGCTTCGCGCCACGCAGCGAATGCATTGTAATCGGCGGAAAACAGCGCGCAAAACACTAAAGGTTCAACGCGGGCGATGGCACGCTTTCGCTCGCCTCCTCGACCGGAAAACCGATCGAAGCGACGATGCCCGAGCGCCCGTCGCTGCGATTTTCGAGCGTCACGTCGCCGCCGTAACGCGCGGCAATCGCCTTCACGATCGACAGCCCCAGCCCGCTGCCCTCGATGTCCGGATTCGCGCGGAAAAAGCGGTCGAACACGCGCGGCAGCAACGCTTCGTCGATGCCCGGCCCCGTGTCGACGACATCGATCCAGACCATGTCGCCATCGCGCCGCGTGCGCAGGTCGATGGTGCCGCCATCGGGCGTATAGCGCACCGCGTTCGACACGAGATTCTTCACCGCCATGCCGATGTCGGTTTCCACCGCGCGCACGTGCGCGTTCACCATTTCCTCCGCGCCGATATCCATGCCGCGCGACAAGGCGATCGGCAGCACGTCGGCGACGGCGGCCGTGACCACGTCCGCGATGTTCACGCGCGCGAGCGGCGCGCCGTTCATCGGCGCATCGGCGCGCGCCATCCGCAAGAGTTGCGTAATCAGCTTGCCGCTGCGCGCGATGCCCTTGCGCAACTCCTGAAAGCGCTCCTGATTGCCGGGATAGATATGCGGCGCGAGATTGTCGGCCTGAAGCTGCAGCGCGGTGAGCGGCGTGCGCAATTCGTGCGCGGCATCGGCGATGAACTTGCGCTCCTTCTCGATCGATGTCGCGAGGCGCTCGATCATCGTGTTGATCGAATGGATGAAGGGCGCGATTTCCGTGGGCACGCCGACGGTCGGCAGCGGCTGCAGATGACCCATGTCGATGGCGCGGACTTCCTCGCCCAGCTCGTTCAACTGACGCAGCGAGCGCCGCACGACGAGCGCGACCGCGATCCACACGAGCGGCAAAAGCACCGCGATCGGCCAGAGCGTTTGCGTCGCGGCTTCCTGCGTGATTTCGCGCCGGATCGACGAGCGCTGCGCGACCTGGATCGTCATCGTCGGCTCCTGGCGCGTGAACATGCGCCAATGCTCGCCGTTGACGTCGACGCCGGAAAAACCCGGCTGCGCGTCGCGCGGAAAGTGCAGCGACGGGTCGGTCGTGCGGAAAGGCAGCGCCTCGCCCGGCTTCCACACCACGGCGACGACGTCGCGCTCGTCCTGCGTGCCGCGTGCGGGATTTTTCGGCAGGCTGTCGGCGAGTCCGTCGCGCAGACGCGCCGCCACTTGTTCGAGCCGCATGTCGAGCAGCGCGCTCATGCCGGTCTTGCTCAACTGATACGAACTCACGCCCTGCACGACGCCGATCACGCTGACGAGCAGCCCGAGCGCGAGCACCAGCTGATTCTTCAGTGATTTGATCATGCGAGTCCGCCGCTTCGGAAGGGAACGGGGCAAAGCTGCAGCCCGTTCGATTTTAGGCGACATTCCCGGGGATTTAGGTCTGAAAGACGACATGTGCGTGGCAGATGCGCGTAAGCGCGGAAAAAAATGCGCCGGTCCGAATCACGGCCGGCGCCAAGGGCTGAGGAGAATACGTGAAACGGGCCGCCGGATTGCTCGGGGAAGCATGCTGCCCGTCCACGTACAGAAGGTAGGCCCGAAGAATTAGCGTTGAATGAGCGCGCAAATGCGCATCGAGCAGCGATTCGCGCGGCGGGATAACATTGCATCCGGCGCTTTTTCATCGGCGACATTGCTTCGGCTGCAAGGAATCCGCAAGCCGGGGCGTCGCCGCCGCATCTTCATTTTTCGAGCATGGCCCGTCTGCGCGCATGGTTGTCTCGTACGCGCGGCGGGCGATATGCCTTCCTGCCCGCATGTCACAGAACAGCAAAACCGTCCGTCCCCTCGTCATCGGCGCGGTGATGGCCTCGATGGCCATGGTCGCGATCGAAGCCACCATCGTCTCCACCGCGATGCCGCAAATCGCGACGCAGCTCGGGGGCCTCAATCTGTATAGCTGGGTGTTCTCGTCGTTCCTGCTCACGCAGACGGCGCTCACGGTCGTGTTCGGCAAGCTCGCCGATCTCTACGGCCGCAAGCCGGCGATCCTCGCGGGCATCGCGATCTTTCTGATCGGCTCGGTGCTCGCGGGCTTCGCGTGGTCGATGCCCGCGATGATCGTCTTCCGGCTGATTCAGGGCGTCGGCGCGGGCGCGATCCTGCCGGTCGCGCTGACGGTCGTCGGCGATCTCTATCCGGCGCGCGAGCGCGGCAAGGTGCAGGGCTATCTCGCGAGCGTGTGGGCCGTGTCCGCCGTTCTAGGGCCGATGGTGGGCGGCCTGCTGATTCGCCAGTTCTCGTGGGCGTGGATCTTCTGGATCAACGTGCCGATCGGCATACTGGCCGCGCTGCTTTTCACGCTCTTTCTGCACGAGGAAAAGCGCCACGACCGTCCGGCGATCGATCTCGCGGGCGCGTTCTTCTTCACCGCCGCCGTCGCCGCGCTGATGATGGCGCTCACCGACGCCGGCCACGCGAGCAATGCGCGCGTCGGCGTGGAGATCGGCGTGTTCGTGCTCGCGATCGTGTGCTTCGTGATTCAGGAGCGCCGCGCCGCCGATCCGATGATCTCGTTCAAGCTGTGGTCGCATCGGCCGATTGCCGCGAGCAACGTCGCGACGGTCCTCGCCGGCATGGCGATGATGGGCCTCACGACTTTCCTGCCGATGTACGTGCAGGGCGTGATGCATCGCACGCCGGTGGAAGCGGGCCTCGCGCTCACGATGATGATGATCGGCTGGCCGAGCGGCGCCACTTTCACGTCGCGCGCGTTCAGCCGCATCGGCCTGAGGCGTCTGTTGATGATCGGCCCGGTCTTCATTCCGCTGGGCGCGTTGCCGTTCGTGCTGCTCGGTCCGCAATCGAGCCCGGTCTGGGCGGGCGTCGGCTCGGCGGTGCTGGGCTTCGGCATGGGCATCACGAGCGTGTCCTGCCTCATCCTGATACAGGAAATCGTGCAGCCGATGGAACGCGGCAGCGCGACGGCATCGAACCTCTTTTCGCGCAACCTCGGCAATACGCTCGGTGCAGCCGTGTTCGGCGCGGTGCAGAACTACGGCCTCACGCACACGGCCGGCCTGCCGCCCGTTCATGCGGATCAGCTGAAGCAACTGCTGTCGTCCGTGCCCGGCGACTTCGCGATGAACAACGAGATTCGCCTCGTGCTGCACCATTCGCTGCATCTGACCTTCACGGCGATGTTCGTGATCGCGCTAGGCACCGTGATTTCGATGCTGTTCATGCCGAAGATCGACATCGGGCGCGCGAAGGGCACGGTCGAGACGGTCGGCGCGGCCGATGCGAAAAACGCCGCAAATCAGGCGTTTCATTGAACGCGCCGCGTCCCGCCGAGACGACCGGCGGAACGCGGTCTCATGCAAAAAGCGCTCAATCCTGCGCCTGAATGAGCGGGCTGTCCTGCTTCGCCTTCCCGGCGCCTGCATCGTTGCCTGGCTGAGCGTCCTGCGCGATCGTCTGCATGTTCATGCCTTGCTGCGAGACGGGCGCGCCTTCCATCGGCGAATAGTGCGGCGCGGGGCCGTATCCGCTTGCGAGCGCGTAGGAAGCGCATGCGAGCGCCGCGACGAAGATGATGCCTTTGAGATTGCCGGTCATGGTAGTGCTCCTGAGGGTTTCACGAATCCACTTCATCGGCCTCGTCGCACTGCCTGCCCAGCACCGACCTTCTGAAATGTGAACGCAGTCTACGTGCGCGCATCGGCGTTGAAATCCCTCCAGAAGCACGGCTGAAAACGGGTGGTGCGATCGCCGCGCGCCGTTTCGCGGCCCGGCACGCCGATAGCTACGCTCACTAAAGGCATGGCAGCGATGCCGGGGCTCCGGGTAGACTGTGGCGTCGGCGGACCTTTTGTCCAGGAAACGTCCGCCGCTGCGCCGACCACCCGAACCATGACCAGACCTAAAGCCGACTCGCCCCTCGACCTCGCCCGCCACGCGCCATCCGAGCCCGCCATGAGCGAGCCGCAGTATCACGCGCTCGTCGATGCGATCGAAGACTGCGCGATCTTCATGCTCGACCTGAGCGGCCGCATCACGAGCTGGAATAAGGGCGCGCGCAAGATCAAGGGCTATGAGGCGCACGAAATCATCGGACAGCATCTGTCGCGCTTTTACACGGCGGAATCGGTGGCGCGCGGCTGGCCCGAGTACGAGCTGAAGCAGGCCTACGCGACCGGGCGCTTCGAGGACGAAGGCTGGCGCGTGCGCAAGGACGGCACGCTGTTCTGGGCGAATGTCGTCATCACGGCGGCGCGCAATACGCAGGGCGAGATCATCGGCTACGCGAAGTACACGCGCGATCTCACCGCGAAGCGCGCCGAGGAAGAGAAGCTGCGGCTCTCGGAAGAGCGCTTTCGTCTGCTCGTGGAAAGCGTCAGCGATTACGCGATCTTCATGCTCGATCCGGCCGGCCATATCGCAAGCTGGAATACGGGCGCGATGCGAATCAAGGGTTATCAGCCGTCGGAGATCCTGGGCAAGCACTTTTCGATGTTCTATTGCCCCGAGGATCTCGAAGCCAACCTCCCCGAGATCGAACTGCAGACCGCGATCCGCACGGGCCGCGTGGAGAGCGAAGGCTGGCGCGTGCGCAAGGACGGCTCGCTCTTCTGGGCGAACGTGGTGATCAACGCGGTGTACGACGAGCATCGCGTGCTGCGCGGCTTCGCGAAGGTCACGCGCGACATGAGCGACAGAAAGCGCCTCGATCAGCTCGAAGTGTCGTCGCGGCGCATCAGCGAGTTTCTCGCAACGCTCGCGCACGAGTTGCGCAATCCGCTCGCGCCGGTGCGCAATGCGATCGGCGTGATGCAGATGGAAAGCGACGTGCCGGAACGCATCGCCGCATGCCGCGACATCATCGACAGACAGACTTCGCATCTCGGCCGGCTCGTCGACGATCTGCTCGACATGGGCCGCATCACGACCGGCAAGATCGATCTGCGCATGACGCGCGTGGACGTGAGCGAGATCGTCGCGCGCAGCATCGAGCTCGTGCATCCGTTCACCGACGAACGCGCGCAGAACGTCGTCAGCAAGCTGCCGTCCGAGCCCGTTCATGTGATGGGCGACATCACGCGGCTCGTGCAGGTCGTGCAGAACCTGTTGAACAACGCGTCGAAGTTCTCGCCGCGCGCCAGCACGATCCGCGTCGAAGTCGAGCGCGAGGCGACAGCGCTGCTGCTGAAAGTGATCGACAAGGGGCGCGGCATCTCGCAGAAGGGTCTCACGTCCATCTTCGATCTGTTCGTGCAGGAGGATCACTATCTCAATCCCGGCGAGGCGGGCCTCGGCATCGGGCTGACGCTGTGCCGGTCGATCGTCGAGATGCACGGGGGGTCGATCAGCGCGGCGAGCGCCGGACCGAATCAGGGCAGCACGTTCGTCGTGCGCCTGCCTTACGCGTCCGACCACGATGCGCCGCGGCCGCATCGCGTGCTCGCGCAGACTGCGACGCTAGGCACGGGCGGCGGCCTGCGCATCGTCGTGATCGACGACAACCAGGATTCCGCCGACAGCCTCGCGCTGCTCTTGCAGATGAAAGGCCACGACGTGCGTACCGCGTATCACGGCAAGGAAGGACTCGACGTGATCCGCCATTTCCCGCCGCAACTGATTCTGCTCGATCTCGCCTTGCCCGACATGGACGGTCACGCGGTGCTGCGCGCGCTGCGCTCGCAGCGGCTCATCGGGCGTGCGACGGTGGTCGCGATGACGGGCTTCGGACAGGACAGCGACAAGGAACGCTCCGCGCAGGCGGGCTTCGACGCGCATCTGGTGAAGCCGGTGGATTTCGACGTGCTGGACCGGTTGCTGGAGGAGGTGGCGAAGCGGTGAGGGCGATCACGCCCTCACCACCCGCAACGGAAAAATCACCCGCGACGCGATCAGCCCCAGCGCGCCGCCGAGCAGCGTTTCCCACGCGCGCGCCGTCAGCAGTTCGAGCGAATGCACG
Source organism: Caballeronia sp. ATUFL_F1_KS39 (assembly GCF_023630985.1). Taxonomy (NCBI): domain Bacteria; kingdom Pseudomonadati; phylum Pseudomonadota; class Betaproteobacteria; order Burkholderiales; family Burkholderiaceae; genus Caballeronia; species Caballeronia sp. ATUFL_F1_KS39. The sequence continues at coordinate 46,540 of NZ_JALQDZ010000037.1, forward strand.
CCGCTCGCCGCGAGCGTCACGATGAGCACGAACGCGAACGCGCCGCACGCGATGTCGTATCGCTCCGGCAGCGCCATCGCATAGGCGATCATCGCGAACGCGGACAGAATCCACACGACGAGCGGCCAATGTTCCGCGAGCGGCAGACACACGATGCCGATCGGCACGCCGACAAGCGTCCCGTAGATGCGCCGCCGTACGCGCTCCGCCGTCCCGACCGCCGACGTCGCGACGACATACACGCAAGCCGTGATCGCCCACGCCGATTCCGCGAGCCCGAACAGGCGATTCAACGCCACGACGACGAGCGCGCCGCACGCCGCCTGCAGACCCATCGCGAAGGCGGGCGAGATCGCGTCCCGACCGTAAGCGGGCTCCGACGCCAGCGCGGGCAGCACGACCGGATGCTCGGCCGGTCCGCTCAGCACGCGCGGCACGATCGCCGCGAGCATGCCGATCAGTAACGCGAGCAGGATCGCCCAGGAATCGCCGGGGCGCAGATCCATCCCGTAAGCGAGGAGCTGGCCGATATAGAGCTGCGAGCCGACGCCCGCGCCCGTCATCCCGAAGCGCTTCAGATAGCCCGCGAGGAACGCGCCCGTCACGAGAATCAGCTCGGCGCCGCCGCGTCCGGTTTCACGTAGCATCGGCGCAAAAAACGTGAAGGTGAACGCGCCGAACGCAGCCGCGACGCACAGAATGACGAGATCGCGGCTCGACTCGAAACGCGTCGTGCGCGCCTCGGACACGCTCGCCCACAGCGCGAAGCCGCCCGCGAGCGCGCCCACCGACACACCCGCCGGCACGCTTTGCGTCACGTCCTGCAGCGCGCCGAGCGCCGCCGCCAGCCCGTACGCGGTCACGAGCCGCAATCCCTTGATGCGCCGATGCGTGCCCGGATCGACGCGATCGAGCCACGCGAGCACGGCCTGCACGCGCTGCACGAGCGCTTGCACGATCGTCAGCGACGAATCCGCGAGACGCGCTTTCGCGTCGCCGATGGGCTGCTCGTCATCCATTGGCTTCCCCACAGGTAACGCACCTGCCACGCATTCTAGGACGCGTTGCGCCTGCGCGCGCGTTTGACGGCCGCAATCGGCCCGCCGCGCTGCGCCGCTTCGACGATGCAGCCCGCGAGGCGCGCCGCCGCATCCGGCTCGTCCGCGCGCACGCGCCGCGCGCGCTCCACAAGCCCGATCTCGCGATGAAACGTGTCGCCGCCGAGATCGAGCGCGACCGCGCCGCGCGGCCACGCGCCGATGCCGTCCGATACCGGCACGAGCGCCACGCCCAGCCCGCGCGCCACCAGTTGCGCGATGCCCGGCAGCTCGTCGACCTCGATCGAATCGCGCACGGCGATGCGGCGCTTCGTCAGAAACATGTCGACTTGCCGGCCGCCGAACGAGCGCCGGTCGTATCGGATGAACGGCTCCGATTCGATCAGCGCGCGCCAGTCGGCGCCCTTCTTCGCGGCAGGTACGAGCAGCACGAACGGCTCGACGGCGAGCGTGCGCCATTGCAGCTCCGCGGGCAGCGAAAACGGCGGGCGGATCATCACGGCCATGTCCATCTCGCCTGCATCGACGCTTGCGAGCAGATTGAGCGACACGCCCGGCACGAGCCGGATGCGCCACGCCGGCAGCATGCGCCGGAACGCGCCGATGGCATCGGGCAAAAGCGCCGCATGCGCCGACGCGATCGCGCCCACCGAAAGCGAGCCGCCGCGCCCGTCCTCGCCTTCCGGCTCAGCGAGGCGCGCGTACAGCGCGATCAGTTCATCGGCGAGTTCGAGCGTGCGCTTGCCGGCCTTGTTGAGCGTCGCGGAGCGGCCCGTCCTGTCGAACAGCTTCGCGCCGAGATGCGCTTCGAGGCGCTGCATCTGCGCGCTCACGGCCGATTGCGTGAGGCCGATCTGCGCACCGGCACCCGCGAAAGTGCCGTGGCGCGCCACCGCGATGAAAGTCCGGAGTTCGCGCAGCATGTCGATTCATCGAAAATATTTGGGCTGACTCCAGAAATATATCGTTTTTCAACACAAATATTTATTAATAAACTTTCGTTCCAGTTCCCATGAACGTCGATTGAAGGACTCAACTCCATGAGCACGACCCAGCACGCCATGCCGCCGTTCCATCTCGCGTTTCCCGTTCATAGCCTCGCGGCCGCGCGCGAGTTCTACGGCGAACTGCTCGGCTGCCCGGAAGGCCGCAGCTCCGACGCATGGGTGGATTTCGATTTCTACGGCCATCAGATCGTCGCGCATCTCGCGCCGGAGGAATGCGGACATCGCACGACGAGCGCGGTCGATGGCGACGCCGTGCCGGTGCGCCACTTCGGCGTGGTGCTGTCCATACCGCAGTGGAACGAGCTCGCCGACAAGCTGCGCGCGGCGGGCACGCGCTTCATCATCGAGCCGCATGTGCGCTTCAAGGGCGAAGTCGGCGAACAGGCGACGATGTTCTTCCTCGATCCGTCGGGCAATGCCGTCGAGATCAAAGCGTTCGCCGATATGTCGTCGCTCTTCGCGAAATAAAAAACGGGACGCCGCGCGACGTCCCGTTTGTCATTGCAGCGCGCTTTACTGGCCGGAGCCGCTCGCGCTGACCGGCGCGCCCGGACCGCTCGGCGTCGCGGTGCCGCCCGGTTGCGTGGACGGACCCGAGTTCATCGTGCTCTTGTGCGTCTTCTTCGAATGCGTCGATTTGTGCGCGTGCGCGTTCGGCTGCGCGGGCTGCGTCGTGGTCTGCGCGTTGTCGCCGGCCTGCAGGCCCGTGTTCGAGCTCGGCGGATTGTCCTGCGCGAAAGCGGACGCGCACACCAGCGCGAAAGCGCCGGCAGCGGCGGAAAGGGCGAAACGTTTCATATCGAAGACTCCTGTTGGCGGTTGCGAAATGCGATGCTCACGGCTTGTTCTGCCTGCTGGCCGCCGCGCTTCACGCGAGCGGCCGTTCGCACGTCAGGAGTCAGCACGCGACATGCCACGGTCTGACGATTCGCCAACGTCTTCGCGTCTTCGTGTCAGGTTTTGAAGACCGCGATGGCGCGCTTCAGCTCTTCGGCCTGCGTCGCGAGCGCGGCGGCGGCGGCCGTCGCCTGTTCGACGAGCGCGGCGTTCTGCTGCGTGACCGCGTCCATCTGCACGATCGCGACGCCGACCTGCTCGATGCCCTGCGTCTGCTGCGTCGACGCCGACGAGATCTCGTTCATGATGTCGGTCACGCGCGAAACGGACGTGAGAATCTGCTTCATCGTGTCGCCGGATTGCTGCGCGAGGTCTTGCCCCGCCGTGACGTTCGTCACCGATTCGTCGATGAGCGTCTTCACATCCTTCGCGGCCGCCGCGCAGCGCTGCGCGAGCGCCCGCACTTCCGATGCGACCACCGCGAAGCCGCGCCCGTGCTCGCCCGCACGCGCCGCTTCGACGGCCGCGTTCAACGCGAGGATGTTGGTCTGAAACGCGATGCCTTCGATCACGCCGATGATGTCGACGATCTTCTCCGAGCTGCCCGCGATCTTGTCCATCGTCGCGACGACGCCGAGCACGACGCCGCTGCCGCTTTCCACCGTCGACGATGCGCTCGCCGCGAGCTGGCACGCTTCGCCGGCGTTATCGGAGTTCAGACGCACGGTCGACGTGAGCTCTTCCATGCTCGACGCCGTTTGCGCGAGCGACGCGGCCTGCTCTTCCGTGCGCGACGAAAGATCGTGATGGCCGTCCGCGATTTCGCGCGACGCCGCCGTGATGCCGTCCGCGACGAGCTTGATCTGCGCGATCGTCTGCGTGAGGCGCGATTGCATCGTGTGCATCGAATGCATGAGGCTCGAATCGTCGCCGCGCTGCACTTGCACGGTCTGCGCGAGATCGCCGGCCGCGATGCGCTGGCAGACGACGGCCGCATCGCGCGGGTCGCCGCCGATGCTCTTCAGCACGCCGCGGATGATGAGCGTCATCGCGACCGTCAGCGCCGCGCCGATCACGCCGATCAGCAGGAGCGACTTGAGCACGATGGCATGGAAGGCGCGATCGATGTCGTCGATCCACGCGCCCGTGTAGACGTGCCAGTCCCATTCGCGCACGTAATCACCGTACGTGACCTTGGGCAGCGGTTCCTGCTCGCCCGGTTTGGGATACGAATACGTCGTGATATGCGAGCCGTCGAGACCGTGCTTGACGATCTCAGCGGTGAAGTGCTTGCCCGTGCTATCGACGAAATCGTTGATCTTGCCCTCGGAGTGCGGACGCGGCGGATCGAGCACCTGCCACATCTTCGAATCGATGATGCCGACATAGCCGCTCGTGCCGTAGCGGATCGCGCGCACGCTCGCGATCGCGCGTTTCTTCGCTTCGTCTTCGGGCAGCGCGCCGCTTTGCGCCTGCTTCACATAGAACCTGACGACGCTCGCCGCCGACTGAACCTGTTCGGCGAGCGCGCCTTCGCGGTTGTTCATCAGCGAATGTTTCGTGGAGATCGCGTTGAGCGCGCACAGAAGAATCAGACTGAGCCATACGAAGCCCACGATGCTCATGAGCTTGGTCTTGAAAGAAAGTTTTTTCACGATCTGGTTGTAATAGCCGATGGACACGCCGGGGCAGGCGCTCGCTTTGCGGCTTCCGATCGCGGGCGATTTTACGTTTGCGTGAGCGGGTGCGACGCCGCGTCGTTATCGAAAGCTGCGTGCAATTTAACGGCAAGGCGCGTCGAATCTTGAGGCGCGGAACGCGGCGCACAAAGCAAAACGCCCCGCATGACCGAAGTCATGCGGGGCGTCGGTCCATGCTGCTTCAGTGCCCGACCGGCCCTGTCGATTTCAGGTCGCTCGCCATCGCCGTTTGCGGATGCGCGGCCTGCTTGATGAGCAGCGCGACCGCCGAAACGATGCCCGCCACCGCGATCGTCGCGAAGATGCCGCCGAACGTGAAATGCAGACGCGTCAGCTCGGCGACGAGGAACGATCCCGCGATGCCCCCGAAGCGCCCGATGCCGAGCATCCACGCGACGCCCGTTCCGCGCCCTTGCGTCGGATAGAACGCCGCGGCGAGCGCGGGCATCGACGATTGCGCGGTGTTCATCAGCACGCCCGCGACAAACACGACGAGCACGAGCATGCCGACATTGCCCGCCGCCTGGCCGATCAGATACACGCTCACGGCGGTCAGCGCGTAGCACGCCGCGATGATGCGGTTCGCGTTGAACTTGTCCATCAGCACGCCGCACAGCACCGCGCCGACGCCGCCGAGCGGGAACAATGCGGAAATGAGCGTCGCCTTTTGCGGCGGCAGGCCCGATTCCTTCAGCAGAATCGGCATCCAGTTGATCGACGCGTAGAAGATCACGAGGCCCATGAAATACGTGAGCCACAGCATGATCGAGCCGACGAGATACGAGCGCGACAGCACCACGCTGATGCCGCTCTGTCCCGTCGCGGCGGGCGCGGCCTCGGTCATGAAGAACGAGCCGGCGTTCATCGCGTCGGACGAAATGCGGGCGAGCGTCGCGCGAATCTTCTCGACGGGCTTCGACTTCGCCACCATGTAGCGCACCGATTCCGGCAACGTGACGATCAACAGCACCGACAGCACGAGCGGCGCGATGCCGCCGAGCATCAGCACGCTGCGCCAGCCGAACTGCGGAATCATCCACGCGGCGAGAAAGCCGCCGAACGCCGCGCCGAGCGGAAAGCCGCAGAACATCAGATTGATGAGCGTCGCGCGGCGGCTGTCCGGACAGAACTCGCTCATCATCGTGACGGCGTTCGGCATCGCGGCGCCCAGCCCCAGGCCGGTGATGAAGCGCAGCGTCGTCAATTGCGTGAGGTCGGCCGAGAACGCCGACGCGAGACACGCGACGCCGAAGATCAGCACCGACGAAAGCAACATCGCGCGGCGGCCGAGCTTGTCGGACAGCGGCCCGGACAACAGCGCGCCCGCGGCGAGGCCGAACAGCGCGGCGCTCAAGACGGGCGCGAGCGCCGGACGGCTGATATGCCATTCGGCGACGAGCGACGGCGCGATAAAGCCGATCGCGGCGGTATCGAAACCGTCCAGCAGCACGATCACGAAGCACATCACGAAGATGAGCCACTGAAACGGCGAGAACGGATGCTCGTTGATGAACGTCTGTACGTTCACGGCAGGACTTCTACTCACTTCATTCCCTTTTCGGTGATGGGCGCGCGCCTCGCAAGGCCGCGTCCCGGAACTGAAACCGCTTCCCGCCGCCGTTCTTGTTGTTGTCGTGCGAGCAGCGAACCCCGGTCAAACCGCATGGAAATCGGAGAAAAGTTCGTTAGACGAACACCGATTCACATAGCGAACTCGCGAGTGAGGGTACTGAAGAAGTTTGCGCTTCGTCAACGCGGGCTTTCCCGCGTATGACGAAGCGCTGACGTGTGGCTGTCAAAAGGCAGCGAATCTGCGGACAGTCAGGAGACGCGCCGCCCCGCGCGATACGTTTCGCGCGGCACCTGCAGGCCGTCCACCGAGGCGACGCGCACGAAGTCCGCGCGCAGGCCCGTCGCGATCGCGCCGCGGTCGGCGAGACCCGCCGCGTGCGCGGGCGCCCACGAAACGGTCGCGACGGCGCGCGGCAGCGACCAGCCCGCCTTGGCGACGAGATCGAACACCGCGATCAGCAGACTCGACGGCACGTAATCCGACGACAGGATATCGAGCAGCCCTTCGTGCGCCAGTTCGAGCGCCGACACGTTGCCCGAATGCGAGCCGCCGCGCACGACGTTCGGCGCGCCCATGATCGTCGCGATGCCGTGTTCGCGCGCGGCGCGCGCGGCTTCGAGCGTCGTCGGGAATTCGGCGAGCGCGATGCCGTCGCGCGCCGCTTCCTCGACATGCTCGACGAGCGTGTCGTCGTGGCTCGCAAGCGAGATGTTCAGGCTCTTGCAGCGCGCGACGATTTCCGCGCGATGCTTCGCCGCGTAACGCGCCTGATGATCCGCGAGTTCGGCGAGGATTTTCTTCGCGTGCTCGTCGCTCCATTTGCCATGACGTTCCTGATACTTGCGCCACTTCTCGTGATCCTGCCACTGACGCTGGCCGGGCGTGTGGTCCATCACGGATGCAAGCCGGAAAAGCGGATCGGACGAAAGCAGGTCGAACACTTCGACGACATCCGTCGTGCCGACTTCGCATCGCAGATGCAGGAAGTGATCGGCGCGCAAGAGATCGCGCGCGACGAACTTGCCGATCGACTTCGCGCATTGCACCTGAAGCTCGCGGCCGCGCACGCCGTCTTCGGGACGCGAACCGACGCCGAGCGCATCGAACACGGTCGTGATGCCCGCCGACGCCACTTGCGCGTCATGCACGATGATCGCCGCTTCGTGATTCCACAGCACGCCGGGGCGCGGCGCGAGATGCTTCTCGATGTTGTCCGTATGCAGCTCGACGAAGCCGGGCAACAGATAATCCCCGTCCCAGTCGTGCGCCTCGCGCGCCGCCGTATTGCCCGGCGCAATGTCGGCGATGCATCCGTCCTCGACGCGCAAGGTGCCCACGAAATCCTCGTCGCGCGTCACGATGCGCGCATTTGTTATCAGCATGTCTGCAACACTCCGGAATCGGTTTGATGAGCGATGGCCGCGCTCGATGCGAGCCGCACGATGCGGGTCGCGACGCGCTCGCGCGTGTCTTCGTCGTGAAAGATGCCGACGATCGCCGCGCCCTGCTCGCGCGCCTCGACGATCAGATTGGCGACCCCGTCGCGGTTTTCGGCATCGAGCGACGCAGTGGGTTCATCGAGCAACAGCAGCGGATGCGCCGCGATCAGTCCGCGCGCGATGTTCACGCGCTGCTGCTCGCCGCCCGAGAACGTCGCGGGCGCGAGCGTCCACAAACGGCGCGGCACGTTGAGGCGTTCGAGCAACGCGCTCGCACGCTTACGTGCTTCGTCTTCATCGACGCCGCGCGACACGAGCGGCTCCGCGACGAGATCGAGCGACGACACACGCGGAATCGCGCGCAGGAACTGGCTCACGTAACCCATCGTCGTGTTGCGCAGCCGGATGATCTCGTGCGGCGCGGCGTCGGTCAGCATCGTATGACGCGAGGACTTGCTGTCGTCGCGAATCGCGATCGTGCCGCGCGTCGCGAGATAGTTGCCGTACATGCAGCGCAGGAACGTGCTCTTGCCCGCGCCCGACGCGCCCGCGAGCACGACGCATTCGCCGCGTTCCACATCGAGCGATACGCCCGACAGCGCGGCGATACGCGCGCCGCCCTGCTGATGCAGTGTGAAAGTCTTTTCGATGCCGATTGCGCGAAGCATCAGCTTGTCGTTGGTGATGAAGGAATCGTGTGTCATCGGTCGAACCTCAAACAGGCAGCACGGACGCGACGAGCGTCTGCGTATAAGGATGTTGCGGATCGTCGAGCACCTGATCCGTCAGCCCGCTTTCGACGACGCGCCCGTCCTTCATCACCATCAGCCGATGCGCGAGCAGACGCGCAACGCCGATATCGTGCGTGACGATCACGGCCGCGAGATGCAGCTTGCTCGTGAGCGTGCGCAGCAAGTCGAGCAGACGCGCCTGCACCGATACGTCGAGGCCGGCGGTGGGTTCGTCCATGAACACGAGGCGCGGTCCCGTCACCAGATTACGCGCGATCTGCAGACGTTGTTGCATGCCGCCCGAAAATGCCGAAGGCAATTCGTCGATGCGCGCGGCATCGAGTTCGACGCGGCTCATCCAGTCGGCGGCCGTCTCGCGCAGACGGCCATAGTGACGCGCGCCGATCGCCATCAGCGGCTCGCCGATGTTCGCGCCCGCCGATACGTTGCGACGCAATCCGTCGCGCGCGTTCTGATGCACGAAGCCCCATTCGGTGCGCGACAAAAGACGCTTGCGCGGCTCGGCGAGCGTCAGCAGATCGAGCGCTTCGCCTTCGCGCGTCGTGTAGGTGAGCGCACCGCCGTCGATGTCGCTGCGCAACGCGAGCGCATTCAGCAACGTCGATTTGCCCGATCCCGATTCGCCGACGATGCACAGCACTTCGCCCGGATGAACATCGAGATCGACATCGACGCACCCGCCGCGTCCTTCATAACGCTTCGTGAGGCGCGTCGCTTTCAGGAGTGCGTTCATCGCGTCACCTCTTCGTCGTCGCGACGGCTATGGCAGTAATCGCTGTCGGAGCAGACGAATATGCGCGTGCCCTGATCGTCGACGATCATCTCGTCGAGAAAGCTATCGTGCGAGCCGCACAGCGCGCACGCGTGCTCCCACTTCTGCACGCTGAAGGGATGATCCTCGAAATCGAGGCTCTTCACTTTCGTATATGGCGGAATGGCATAGATGCGCCGCTCGCGGCCCGCGCCGAAAAGCTGCAATGCGGGATTCATGTGCATCTTCGGATTGTCGAACTTCGGGATCGGCGAAGGCGACGTCAGATAGCGGCCGTTCACGAGCACCGGGTAATCGTAGGTCGTCGCGATGCTGCCGTGCTGCACGATATCCTCATAGTATTTGACGTTGATGAGGCCATAGTCCGCGAGCGCGTGCAGCTTCTTGCACTCGGTCACGCGCGGTTCGAGGCGGAACAGCGGCTCGGGCATCGGCACCTGATACACGATGATCTGCTTGTCCGTGAGCGGCGTCTCGGGAATGCGGTGACGCGTCTGCACGATGCTCGCATCGGCGGTGCGCGTGGTGGTCGCGACGCCCGCCGTGCGCGCGAAGAAGCGGCGAATGTTCACCGCGTTCGTCGTTTCGTCGGAGCCTTGATCGATGACCTTCAGCGTATCGCTTGCACCGATGATCGCGGACGTGACCTGCAGGCCGCCCGTGCCCCATCCATACGGCAGCGGCATTTCCCGCGATGCGAACGGCACCTGATAACCCGGCACCGCGACCGCCTTGAGCAACGCGCGGCGAATCATGCGCTTGGTCTGCTCGTCGAGGTACGCGAAGTTATAGCCTTCGGTGAGTGCGTTCATGCCGCATCCTCCTCGTTGTCGTCCGAACCGTGCGCGGCGCGCAAACGGCGCAGCAGTTCGAGCTCGGATTGAAAATCGACGTAGTGCGGCAACTTCAGATGCTGCACGAAACCGGATGCTTCCACGTTATCGCTGTGATACAGCACGAACTCGGGATCCTGCGTCGGTGAGCCGACGGATTCGCCGAGTTCTTCGGCACGCAACGCGCGATCCACGAGCGCCATCGCCATCGCCTTGCGCTCAGAGTGGCCAAACGCGAGACCATAGCCTTGCGTGAACGTCGGCGGCACATCGCCGCTGCCCGCGAACTGATTGATCATCTGACATTCGGTGATGTCGATATCGCCGATCTCGACCGCAAAGCCCAGTTCATCGACCATCATTTCCACCGCGACTTCGCCATGACGGATCTCGCCCGCAAACGGATGGCTGTGCGCGTAGCCGCGCTGCGTCGCATAGCCGACCGCGAGCAGAAAGCCTTCGTCGCCGCGTGCGAGGTTCTGCAGGCGCGTCGAGCGATCGGCGGGAAACGACAGCGGTTCGCGCGAAAGATCGCCCGGCTCGGGCGCGTTCTCGTGCGCGCGTTCCTGCTCGATCAGGCCTTCCTTGTCCAGCATCGACAACACGCGCGGCATCGCGCTCGCGTCCGTCTCTTTCGCCGAGATAGTTGCATTCGCAACTTGTTGGCCTTCGGCGAGCAAAGTGAAATCGAGCAGGCGTTGCGTGTAGTCGTACGTGCCGCCCAGCATCTGTCCGCCGGGAATGTCCTTGAAGGCCGCCGAGATGCGGCGCTCGACACACATCGCTTCAGTATCGATCGGCAGCGTGTAGCCGAAACGCGGCAATGTCGTGCGATACGCACGCAGCAAAAAGATCGCTTCGACGAGATCGCCGGCTGCCTGCTTGATCGCGAGCGCGGCCAGGTCTTCATCGTAGACGGAGCCTTCCGTCATCACGCGCGCGACGGCAAGACGCATCTGCTCGCGAATCTGCGCGACGGACAACTCGGGGACGGAAACATCGCCGCGACGCTTCTTCGCGAGCACGTCCCACGAACGTTCGATGGCGCGTTCGCCACCTTTGACCGCGACGTACATCAGTTCACCTCCACTTGCGTCGTGCGCGGCAGGCCGACGAGCGCGCCGCCCGCGACGAAGTAGCAATCGATGCCGCAAGGAAAGAGCGCCGTGAGCGCCGCGCGCTGACGCCAGAACTCCCGTGACAGGCCCGCAATGGCGACGCTGCGCGATTGCGCGATGCCTGGACCGCTCCACACGAGCGGCTCGCCTTCGGTCAGCGACGGCACATGGATAAAGAGCGTCGCGGCATGCTCGGGAGATTCGGGTTCGCCGTGCGAGAAAGCATCGAGCGAAGGCATGTCGCGCGCATCGTCGATATAGACGAATGCGGCCTCGCGGCGATCGCGCGTCAAGCGCGCGCTCGCGTGAAAGCGCAGCGCATCGCCAAGCACGTTGTCTTCGCGCTCGATGAAAACCGGCGTCGAATAATCCGTCAGCGCGAGCAGCGACGCGAACGCCGCGAGCGGCACGCGCCCGGCGAGGCCATCGCGCATCGCATGGTTGTCCGGCAGCGCGGCATCGATCGCAACGATGCTGCCGGGCCGCGACAGCGCATCGAGCAATGCGCGGAACACGCGTTGCGCGTCGTGTACCGTGTCGTTGAAGCCGGGCACGAGCGTGGTCATGTCGATTCGCATCATTCGCCTCTCACCATCGTGAAGAATTCGACCTTCGTCGCGGCCGCTTCGGCTTCTTTGCGGCGTCGTTCATCTGCGATGCGCGCAGCCAGCGGCTCGATGAGTTGCGTCTGCAACTTGTCGGCGAAGCGCGGCATCTGCAGGAGGGCGTCCGCGAGCGCGGCGAGCGTCGCGCGTTCCTTGTCGCGCCCCATGTGCACGGCGACACCGACCGGCGCGCTGCCGTCATCGGCGATGAGACGAAGCGTGGCGCGCGTGACGGTCGTTTCGCCGAGGTTAAACGCATCGCCCGTGCCGCCGATGCGCCCGCGCACCATCGCAAGCCCGATATCCGGCGCGCGCAGCCACTCGTAGTCGGGCACCCGCGCGCCTTCGAGCGCCGCTTCGAGCGCATGTTGCAGCGCCTCGCGCGGCGTGCGGGCAAGCACCGCCATCCATTCGCGGCGGCCTCGCGTTGCGCGCGGCTCCATTGAAGTACTCATCGCATTCCCTTTGTCTGGAAGGATCGGATCATCGTCATGCTACTCGTTGTCTAGTCTAGTCGTCTAGACGTTTGGTCGTGTAGTGAGGCTTTCACATTTCCATCACGAGTTGCGCACTACAATCCGGGAGAATGATATTCAAACCGACAGGAATGACAGCGCAATGACATCCAACGAAAATGCGGCGCCTGGCGTTGCCGTGGAGCGCGGCGCGGGGGTCGCGGTCTGGCGGCAGATCGAGCAGATACTCGCCGCCGAGATTGCCGCGAAGAGCTTCGGCGACGAAGGACGCCTGCCGAGCGAGGCGGAACTCGCCAAGCGTTTCGACGTGAACCGTCATACGGTTCGCCGCGCGATGCTGCGGCTTGCCGCAACGGGTCTCGTGAGCGTCGAGCAGGGGCGCGGCACGTTCGTGCAGCCGGGCGCGATCGATTATCAGATCGGCCGGCGCACGCGCTTCACCGAGAATCTGCGCCGCCAGAAGCACACGTCGGCTGGCGTCGTGCTGAGTTCGGAGCGCGTGAAGGCCGATCCGACCGTATCGAAGGCGCTCGGCGTGCGCGCCGGCACGCTCGTCTATCAGATCGAAACGCGCCACGACTCCGACGGCATTCCGATGACGTATGCGCGCAACTGGTACCCAGCCGCGCGCTTCAACGATCTGCCCGCGGTCATCGAAGCGGCGGGCGGCATCAGTGCCGCGCTGGAGACGTTCGGCGTAAAGGATTACATGCGCAAATGGAGCCGCATCGGCAGCGTGCTGCCTTCGTCGGACGTGGCGCGGCGCTTGCAGATCAATCGTCAGCAGCCGGTGCTGTGGGTCGAAAACGTCGATGTCGACGAGGACGGCGTGCCGATCAAATACGGCATCACGCATTTCGCGGCGGATCGCGTGCAATTGATGGTCGAGCACGATCGATGAGCGCCGCCGTTCATCCGCGCGTGGCGCTCTACTATGCGCCGCCCGCCGCTTCCGCATGGTGGCGCGAAGGTTGCGAATGGCTCGGCCGCGATCCCGAGAGCGGCCGCGAAACCGCGACGCCCGCGCATGCCGTGACGCACGCCCCGCGCCGTTACGGCTGGCACGCGACGCTCGTCGCGCCGTTTCATATGGCCCCGGGTGTCGAGCTCGCGGACGTGCTGGCATGTGCGCGTGCGTGGGCCAGTTCGACGCCGCGCTTTGAGATGCCGGTATGCCCCACGGAAATGGGCCGTTTCGTCGCGCTACGGCCCGCCGCGCCCGCCGACGACGCAACCCTTCGAGCATTGGCCGCGAGCGCACTGAAGGCGCTCTCCGCGTTGCGTACGATGCCATCGCGGGAAAGCATCGAGCGGCGCATCGTCGATGGCATGAGCGCACGGCAGATCGAACTGCTGCGCGAATGGGGTTATCCGTATGTCCTCGACGAATATCGCTTCCATATGACCCTTTCCGATTCCCTCGACGATGCGAACGCGCGCGCGTCGATCATGTCGGAATGGAAGGCGCGCATCGATACGCTCGGCCCGCTGCCGGTGCACGGCGCGGCGCTTTTCACCGAGCCGCAGCCGGGCGCGCCGTTCGCGCTATGGCAGCGCCTGCCGTTCAACAACGCACGGGAAGTGGCATGACCGAAGTGGATAGCACGAAACTGATCTACGTGATGGGACCGTCAGGCGCGGGCAAGGACTCGCTGCTCGGCTTCGCGCGCGAACGCATCGGCGCACAGGTGCTGTTCGCGCATCGCTACATCACGCGCGCGGTCGCGGACGGCGAGAACCATATCGCCCTTTCGCATGACGAATTCGCTTCGAGACTGTCATACGGCCTCTTCGCGATGCATTGGGAAAGCCTCGGGCTGCGGTATGGCATCGGCATCGAGCTGGATGCGTGGCTCGCGCGCGGCAGGCCAGTCGTCGTGAACGGCTCGCGCCAGCATGCGGAACTCGCGCTCGAACGTTATCCGCATGCGCGCTTCGTGCATATCGATGCAGCGCCGTCCGTGCTTGCCGCGCGCCTCGCGCGTCGTGGACGCGAAGACGCCCGGCAGATCGAAGCGCGTCTCGCGCGCCGTCCGGCCTTCGAACTGCCGTCGCACGCGCACGTCGTGAAGATCGACAACTCGGGCATGCTCGCAGACGCCGGCATGCAATTGCTCGCGCTGCTCGCGCGTACGAACCACGCCTGAAAACGACGCGAGCGCCTGATGAGGCGCTCGGCATCGATAGTTGCAAGCGCAATCAAATCACGCGTTCGCGCACCCACCCCGAAGCGAGATCGATCATCGACACGATCGCGATCACGATCAGCATCACCGCCGACGTCTGCGCATAGTTGAACGAGCGGATCGCTTCATACAGCACGACGCCGATACCGCCCGCGCCGACCATGCCGACGACCATCGCGGAGCGCACGTTCGACTCGAAGCGATACAGCGCGAACGAAATCCACAGCGGCAACACTTGCGGCAGCACGCCGTAGACGATTTCATCGAGACTGCTCGCGCCGGTCGCGCGCACGCCTTCGGGGGGCCGCGCATCGACGGCTTCGACCGCTTCGGCGAAGAGCTTCGCGAGCACGCCTGTTGTATGAACCCACAACGCGAGCACGCCGGCGAAAGGCCCGAGTCCGACCGCGACGATGAACAACATCGCGAAGACCATTTCGTTGATCGCGCGGCACGCGTCCATCAGGCGGCGCACGGGTTGCGAGATCCATACGGGCGCGATGTTCAGCGCCGATAGCAGCCCGCATGGCACGGCGCAGACGAGCGCGAGCGCCGTGCCCCACACGGCGACCGCGAGCGTCACGATCATTTCATGCACGTACGTGCGCCATTCCGTGAAGTCGGGCGGAAAGAAGTCGCGCGCGAACTGGCTCATGTTGCCCGATGCGCCGAGCAGATCGAGCGGGCGCATGTCCGCGCTCTGCCATGACAGACCCAGCACGGCGATCAGGACGATCCAGCCGAACATCGATGTCCAGCTGCGCTTCGGTGCACTCGTCCGCACGGGCCGCACGATGCCGGCCTCGAACGTCGTTACGTCGAGCGGCTTCATTTACTTCGCCGCCGTCGTGTCGAGCGCGGCGATCTTCTGATCGAGCGCGGCAATCTGCGCCTTCTTGTCGGCGTCGTCGAGATGCGCGTCGTTCTGCACCTGCTGCTTCTTCTGGAAGAGCGCCATCTGACGAATCGGCACGAGTTGCGCGTTCGACGAATCGGCGAAGCCCGAATAGCCCGAGATCGCAGTCATCACCGCTTGTTCGCGCGGGTCTTTTTCCGCGTAATGATCGAAGAAGTTGCGCAGCTTGTCCTTCGTCGCTTGCGGCAGATCGCGACGCCATACTAGCGGGTCCGATGGAATGAGCGGCGACTTCCACAACACGCGCACCTTCGGATACAGCTCGGGATGTTGCGTCTTGATGGTGTCGAGCATGTCGGTGTTGTTGGTCGCGACATCGATCTTGTCGTTGACGACCGCGAGCATGTTCGCCTCATGGCTCGACGGCAGCACGCTCTTGAACGACGACTTCGCGTTGATGCCGTTCTTCGCGAAGAGGTAATAGGACGGCACGAGCGTGCCCGACGTCGAATTCGGATCGCCGAAACCGAGATTGATTTCCTTCGTGTTCTTCAGCACCTGATCGAGCGATTTCCACTTGCTGTTCGCGTTCGTGATGAGCAGCGAGTAATAGCCCGCTTCGCCGTTCTTGTACTTCACCTTCGCGAAGACTTCGCCGTTCGAGCGATCGACCGCTTCGATCGCCGATGCATTGCCGAAGAAGCCGATCTGCACCTTGTTGAAGCGCATCGCTTCGATGATGCCCGCGTAGTCGGTCGCGAAGTAGGCCTTCACGTCGAGACCGGTCTGCTTGTTCAGATCGTCGATGAGCGGTTGCCAGCGTTGCTTGAGCGCGGCCGACGAATCCGTCGAGATGATGCCGAAGTTGATCGTCTCGGCAAGAACGGATTGCGTCAGCAGGCAAGACGCGAGCGCGGCGCCGGCCAGAAATTTTTTCATGATGCGATCCAGGAGTTGACGTTGAGTTGAGGTTCCGCGGCGTGCGTCCGCGCTACGTGATGCGCAAGCAGTTCGCTGGCGGACGATCCGTAGAGCTTGTGCAGCACCTCGGGCGTGAGACGCTCGCTCGCGCCATCGAAGACGACGCGGCCATCGCGCAACGCGATCGTGCGCGGGCAGTACTTCATCGCGACATCGATCTGATGCAGCGACACGACGACCGTCAGCTTGCGCTCGCGATTGAGCGTCTGCATGAGTTCCATGACGCGTCGCGCCGATTCGGGATCGAGCGATGCGATCGGTTCATCCGCGAGCACGATGCGCGCACGCTGCACGAGCGCGCGTGCCAGTGCCGCGCGCTGCTGCTGACCTCCCGACAGATTGCTCGCGCGTTCGAACGCGTGTTCGCCGATGCCCATCGCGGTGAGCGAATCCATCGCGAGCGAGCGTTCGTCGCGCGGAAAGCGCCCGGACATACGACGCCACAACGACACGCGCGACAACGCGCCGATCAGCACGTTCGTCAGCACTGAAAGACGTCCGACGAGATTGAACTGCTGAAACACGAAGGCGACGTCGCGGCGTATCGAGCGCACTTCACGCACGATCCTGCCGTTCTGCTGGATCGGGCGGCCGAGCAACGTGACGTGCGACGGCGCGGGGTCGGATGCCGTGAAGCCTGCGATGTGCCGCAGAAGCGTCGACTTGCCCGATCCGGAAGCGCCGATGAGCGCGACCATCTCGCCCTCTTCCACGCGCAGATCGACGGAGTCGAGCGCCTTGCGGCCATTCCGGAACGTCTTGGTGAGACGCTCGATGCGAATTGCGTCCATAGCTTCCCTCGATGGGCGCGCTCACATGGCGCGCTGAAACGTTCCGGAGATTCTAGGAAGCGAACATGACGAGATAGTGACGCGCATGAGACGTCTAGATGAATACATCACTTCGATGCGTCGCGAGTTGAGACGATCGAGCAGAAAAGCGATACGAACGAGCATTCACGTTTTGCGTGCCGCGCTTCATGATGATCCGCAACTGCATCAATCACTCGGGACTTCATCATGAATACGATCCATACGGATGTCGCCATCATCGGCGCGGGCAGCGCGGGACTTTCGGCGTATCGCGCGGCGAAGGCTGCGGGCGCTTCGGCGATTCTCATCGAAGGCGGCGCGCACGGCACGACGTGTGCGCGCGTCGGCTGTATGCCGTCGAAGCTTCTCATCGCAGCGGCCGATGCCGCGCATCACGCGGCGCACGCGGCGGCGTTCGGCGTGCATATCGATGGCGCGCTGCGCATCGACGGGCACGAAGTGATGGCGCGCGTGAAGCGCGAGCGCGATCGTTTCGTCAGCTTCGTCGTCGCGGGCGTCGATGCGATGCCCGATGCGGACAAGCTCACCGGCTACGCGCGCTTCATCGACGATAACCTGCTGCAAGTGGGCGATGATACGAAGGTGCAGGCGAAGAGCATCGTCATCGCGACGGGGTCGAGTCCCGTGATGCCGTCGATGTATCGCGCGCTCGGCGATCGCGCCATCATCAACGACGATGTGTTCGCGTGGGACGATTTGCCGAAGCGCGTTGCGGTGATCGGCGCGGGCGTCATCGGCCTCGAACTCGGTCAGGCGCTGGCGCGGCTCGGCGTGCGTGTGTCGCTGCTGGGCGCGCGCGGGCGCGTCGGGCCTTTCACCGATCCCGATGTGCGTGCGTATGCCGGGCGTGTGTTCAGCGAAGCGTTTCGTTTCGAGCCGTTTGCGCAAGTGCAGGCCGCCGTGCGCGAAGGAGATGAAGTGCGTTTGCGCTATGTGTCAGATGCGGGCGAGTCGATCGAGGAAACCTTTGATTACGTGCTCGTCGCTGCCGGGCGCAAGCCGAATGTCGGCGGGCTGGCTTTGAGCAATACATCGCTTGCACTCGATGACGTTGGTCTGCCGGTCTACGATCCGCTCACGCTGCAGGCGGGCGCTCATCCGGTGTTCATCGCCGGCGATGCGAACGGCGTGCTGCCCTTGCTTCACGAAGCCGCCGACGAAGGACGCGCGGCGGGCACGAATGCGGCGCGTTATCCGCATGTCGAAGCGGTCGAGCGTCGCGCGCCGATTGCAATTGCGTTCACCGATCCGGGCATTGCGATGGTCGGCTCGCGTCATGTCGACCTTAAGCCCGAGTCGTTCGTGACGGGCGAAGTGAGTTTCGAGGATCAAGGCCGCAGCCGCGTGATGCTCAGAAATCGCGGGTTGATGCATGTGTATGTCGATCGCGCGAGCCGCCGCTTCGTCGGGGCGGAATGGATTGGGCCGGATGCGGAACACATCGCGCATTTGCTGGCGTGGGCGTTGCAGATGAAGCTCACGGTCGATGAGATGCTGCGGATGCCGTTTTATCACCCGGTGGTCGAGGAAGGGTTGAGGACGGCGTTGAGGGATGCGGTTGTCAGGCTCGGGTGAGCGGGTCGCGGCGAGGCACTCCGTGCGTATCGATTGCGCCCCGCCGCACTTCCAAGCGAGACGAACGTTGTTGTGCGCATCCGGGAAATCCCCGCCACATCATGTCTGGATTTCCTCGAGGGCGAAGCACGGATACTTATAAGTCGAGTTTGCCGTGCACCAGAATCGGACGTGTCTCGAACGGGCGCCAGGCTGGATCTATGGCCTTCCACGCTTCACGCGGTGACGGCTGACGCGATCGTCGGTGCAGTCGCCTGGCGCGCACGTAAAATGGCGTCATGTCGAACACGTCCCGCCAACCTCTCCGGCAAGAACCCGAGTTGCCGCTTCACACGCCCAGCACCGCATCGCTCGCGCTGGCCGCCGCCATCGCGATGATCGCGTGGCTCGCGTTCGCGGCGCAGACGGACATCACCATCGCGCGTCTCGTCCATCGCGGCTTCACCGTCTTCGACGGCCTCGCGCGCATGAGCAGCTACCTGACGAACCTGACCGTGCTGCTGACCGCGTTCTGCTTCACCTGCGTTGCAACACGCGCGCGATTCCCCCTGGCGCGCTTCTTCCGCAAACCGACCGTCGTCACGGCGGTCGTCGTATATATCGTGTTCGTCGGCATCGCTTATAACGCGTTGCTGCGCTATCTATGGACACCATCGGGCTATCGCGCGCTCGTCAACGAATCGCTGCATACCATCGTGCCCGCGCTCGCGGCCTTGTACTGGTATCTCTTCGTGCCGCGCTTTCACCTTTCATTGAAACGATGCGCGCTCTGGCTCGTCTATCCGCTGTCTTATCTTTGCATCACGCTGTGGCGCGGACGTCTCTCCGACTTTTATCCCTATCCGTTCATCAACGTCGCCGAGCTCGGCTATGAACGTGTCTTCATCAATGCCGCGATGCTGGTCGGTGCCTTCCTCGCGCTGATGAGCGTGTTTCTCGTCATCAATCATCGACGCGAGGACTTGAGCGTCGCAGACCCCGAAGTCGAAGCGGACGATTCGACTTCCGGCCACATCGATTAGCTCGCGGCGCGCTTGCGGTTCACGACGATATCCGCAATGAACGCAACGGCCAGCGCACACGCTCCGCACGCAAAAATCAGCGCGTAATCGTTATGCGTATGCGAGAACAGAAACGAGTAGCCATATCCGGCAAGCGCCTGACACAACGCGAACGCCGACGTCGCCCTGCTCCATGCCGCACGTTGCTCGGTATGATCGTGCGGCAGCAGTTCATGCACGCGCCCGAGCGCGAGGGGCACGATGCCGGTCGTCGAGATGCCGAGCGCCACCGTCGCGACACCGATCACATATGGATTCGCCGATAAAGCCAGCAACGCCACCGCGCACGCCTGCACCAGCAGCGCAAAACGGTAAGCCATGCCGAAGCCGATGCGATCGCCCGCATTGCCGCAGACGAGCGGCCCGAAGATCGCCGCGACGCCATACAGCACCCAATAGCTCGCGCCCACTTCGGCGCCTCGGCCATAGCCGCGCGCGATGCAATCGACGAGCAGGATCATCACGGGCACGAGGCCGAGCGCGTTCGCCGCATATTGCCCATACAGCAGGCGCAAACGCGTATTGCCGTGCGGGTTCGAATGCGTTGCCGCATCTTGCTTTGCGACGGCAGGAGGATTCGACGCGGGCCATCCGAACCACGCAATCGCCGTCAATATCAGCGAGAACACGCCGAGCCCCATCCACGTATCGTGCAATCCGTGATGAAGGAGCTTCGGAATCAGCGTCCCCGATGCAGCGATGCCGAAGCCCAGTCCGACGAAGATCATCCCGCTCGCGAAGCCGCGACGCGCGGGCGGAACATGCGGCAGGATCGTCGTCGCGACGAGCACCATGATCGCGCCGCCCGACAAGCCCGAAAGGAACCGCCACGCGAAGAACCAGGCAATCGACAGCGGAAACGCGCAGGCGAAGAAGGCCACCGTCGCGATCGCCATGAGCAGCCGCAGCGCGTGACGATTCGTGAGCGCATGGGCGATCGCGCGGCCGAAGAGCGCGCCCGCGAAATAGCCCGCGAAGTTGGCGGCGCCGAGCGTCACCGCTTGGGAAGACGTGAACCAGTGCGCCTCGATCAGCGGCGGAATCAGCGGCGTGTAGGCGAAGCGCGCGAGGCCGATGGCGACGAGACTCGCGCAAAAGCCCGCGAGCATCGCGAAGAAAGTGCGGGCATCGAGCGCAGTAGGCTGATCGGCGCTGACGGCCGATACCGTTTGTTCCGACATGATGACGACTCCCCCGGCCGCAGCGCTTGCACGCGGACGGACAACGTGACGTGAATGGATACGAAGGCCTTAACGCTTGCCGACGCTGAGCCCGAGCGGCGGCAGCTTCAGCATCGCCAGCGTCGGCGCGACGGCGCCGATCAACAACGCGGGCTTCGGATCGACGCGCGCGAGCACGCGCACGCCGAGCAACACCGCGAGCAGATTCGTGGCGGCGGCATCGGCCGGCATCACGCGCTCGATTTCGCCGCTCTTGAATCCGGCCTTCAGGCAGCGCTCGAAGAACGCGCGCATCAGCGACATCTCCTCCGCGATGAGCTCGCGAAACGCTTCGTCTTCCGGCGATGCGCCGAGCGCCGCATTGACGAGCATGCAGCCGCGCCGATGCTCGTCCGACACCGAACGCTCGACGACCTCGCGAAAGAACGCGCTGATCGCGCGATCGGGCGTCATCGTGGATTGGAGCCTGTTGATGCGCTCGCGCAAGGTGTGTTCGAGATAGTGATCGAGCGCGCGCAGAAAGAGCGCGCGCTTGTCGCCGAAAGCGTTATAGAGGCTCGGCTGTGTAAGGCCCGTGTACTGCACGAGGTCGCGTGTGGACGTGCCGTCGTAGCCGTGCGTCCAGAACGCTTCGGCAACGGCATCCAGCACGCTGTCCTCGTCGAAATTGCGCGGTCGCGCCATGATCCCGCTCCATCGAATTGAAGGACGGACGTTTTATATCGTCCGATAGAAAACGTATTGTATCGATAGATATAAAACCGTGCAGCATCCCCATTCGGCGACGCGGGTCTTGCGTTCGGGGAAATAAGCTGAGGAAAGAGACGCGCTTCGGAGACGCGGTTGCATCTCCGAAGGCATGAAGGTCGGTCAGGCTTCTTTCGAATCGAACATCAGCAGATCGACGCCGGCTTGCGCGAAATTCGCGAGATCGCCGGCGGTCTTCTGGCCTTCGGGCGAGTCGAACGCGGCTTGGATCGCTTCCAGCGAATCGAACTGAAGCAGCGCGACGAGGTGATATGGCGATTCTCCCGATGCCGCCACGACTGGTCCCGCGCTGATCTCATAGCGCCGCAGGCCCGGCAGCGTCTTTGCCAGCGGCGCGTGAGTCGACGCATAGTAGTCGTCGAATGCCTGCGGGTCGGACGGATTTTTATATAGCGCTACGAGCTGGGCCATCGTTGTGTCTCCTGGTAGTTGTACGGCGTTGGAAGAAAGGTTGCGTCAACGCGCTACTGCTTTTCCAGTTGCAGATAGATGCGCTGCACGTTCTGCGGCTGCGCGATCGCATAGAGCTTGTCGTTCCTGAACGCGGGCACCTGTACGGTGTGCATCGCTTCGGTCAGTCCGACGCCGCTCGTGTAGGCTTGCTTCACCGCGGCTTCGAGCTCGCGCAGATACGTGCCGGTCCGCATGATGTCGTCGCCGCGCAAGGGCTTGCCGAAGCCGGGTACAACCGTCTTCAGGTCGAGCCCGCGCAGGTTCTCGAGCGCGGCGAGCCAGCCGGAAATCTGCTCGTTGCGCAGCTCGGGTATGCGTCCATTCGATACGAGCCCGCCCGCGAACAGCACGCCGGTTTGCGTGTCGAGCACGGCGAGATCGCCGGGCGTGCTGGCAGGACCGAAGTGCAGCAGTTGCAGCTTGCGTCCGCCGCTTTCGATCTCCGTCGTGCCGTTTACCGTCTGATCGGGAACGGTCACGCGCGAGCCGGCCATTTCATCTTCGCCGAGCGTCTTGCGCAGATTGGCGAGACAAATCGAACAGCGTTCGCGAATCAATTGCGCGGCGCGCGCGTGCGCGAGGATCGGCACGCCCTCGTCGCGAAACGCGGCCGCGCCGAACACGAACTCGGGCGCCTGATGCGTGATGATGACGAGCTTCACCGGCAACGGCGTGACCTTGCGGATCGCTTCGATCATCGCGCGGCCATAGCGATAAGACGAACCTGTGTCGATGACTGTCACGCCGTCCTGTCCGACGATGAAGCCGTTGTTCGCGACGATGCCGTGATTCGCGGGCGCGACGGCATCGTTGTCGCCGATGAACGCGTACACGCCCGGCGCAATGGCGACAGGTGCGGGCATGCCGCTCATCGCCGCATGCGTGAGCGTGCTGACAGCCAAGAGCAGCGTGAAGAACAGCGCTCGCAAGCGGCGCACCGTCATTTCATCGCCGATGTCTGCGCGCTGCCCGTTTGCGCGTTGACCGCCACGGCGCCGTCCCAATGCTTGTTCTTCGTATCCTCGATAAACGCCTTCAGTTCGCCGGTTCCGCTCGGCACGAAATAGAAGCGGAAATTCGGGTTCTCGCTAATCGAGAAGTTGACGTTCGCGGTCATCACCGGCTTATCCGCATAGGTGACCGACACCTTGCGAATGAAATAGGCCGACGCGTAGTTGCGCGTGACCTGGTTCATCGCCATGCCGGTTCGATTCGGATGACGCACCATCAGTTGCGCGAGTTCGGGCTTGCCCGCCACGGCCTGACCTTCGGCCTGAAGACGGACCTGTCCCGCTGTCCGCTCGGCCGCGTCTTCGTCCTTGTCGGCGGGTGCGGAACATCCGCCCGACGCCTTCACGAAACGAACGGCGCTATAGAGCTTGCCGTCGTTCGTCTCAGCAATCGCGCGCATGAACGTGTAGTCCTCCACGCGCACGCGCGTTTCGATCGTCGCGAGTCCCGATTCCGGCGTGAACTCGAACGATCCTGCATACGGCTCGGGATTTTCGTCGATGAAGAGATAGAGCTTCTTGATGTAACGCGCGGGCGATTGCGGAAACTGCGCGTTGATCGCGATCGGCACGACGGCGGCATCGGCTGCGCGCGCGGGGGCGTCGAGCCTGATGACCGCATCGCCGTGCGTGTCGATCGTGCGGCCCTTGAACGTCCCTTCCCTGAAGTCGATCCAGCGCGCCACCTTGTCGGGATCGTCGTCGGGCTGCGCCGCCTGCGCGGCATACGGCGAGAGCGCCGCGGCGGCGAGGCTCGCGACCGTCATCGCGCGAACGCCGGACCATGTTGTCTTCATGATGTCCCTCCAGTCCTGCACTACTGCTCCCATTCGAGCTCCGCATAAGCGGCCGTCACATTGCGACGGTGATACATGTCGAAGAGAAGCCACTTGTCTTTCTCGCCGAGACCGATGCTATCGACTGCCTGCCCGATCGTTTCGCCCTTCCTGATCGCAGCACGCACATCGCGCGCCAGATCGGCGAGATAGCGTTCCTCGGCGTCGAGCGATTGCGTCCAAGGCGGATCGAGCGGACCGTGCCCCGGCACGACATGACGCGGATTCATCTGTCGAATGCGCGCAATGTCGTCGAGCCAGCCGATAACGCTGCCATCGATCACAGGAATGCAGTGCACAAAGAGCAGATCACCCGTCCACAACGTGCCGCTCTTCTCATCGTATACCGTCAAGTCGTTGTTGGTATGCGCGGTTTTCCATGTGCGCAGCGTGAGCGTGCGTCCACCGATATCGAGCGTGCCCGTTCCGTCGATCGTCTTCGTCGGCGCAACGATTTCGCTGCCCGCTGCCGCGCTACCCAACTCGCGATTGAGCGCGCGCATGTAGTTGTCCGCGCGCGAGGCTTCGGCTTGCGCGAGCGTCACGCTGCCGACGAATTGCGGATGATCGTCCTTGAAAGCCGCATTCCCGAAGATGTGATCCGGATGCATGTGCGTGTTGATGACATAGCAGACCGGCAGCGGCGTGACAGCGCGTATCGCGGCGCGCAACGCGCGGCCTTCCGCGAGCGTGCCGCCTGTGTCGATCACCGCGACGCAGCGTGTTCCGACGATGAAGCCCACATTCGCTATATCGCCGCCGTTCTCGTGCGTCGCGACATCGTCGTGACCGCGATGCGCGTAGTTACCGGGCGCGATCTGCGTGACCTGCAGCGCGGTCTGCGCACGCGCGATAGTTGCACACGCAATTAGTACGAGGAACGTGATGCGACGGCAGGCCGATGCGACGTTCATCGGACGTCGCTTGCTTCGGCGAGCCGCCTGGGTCTGCGCAGGCCGAACTGCGCGTATTCGCGCTCCAGAAACGGTTCGGCGTGTTCGAGGAGGAAGCGGCGAAAAGCGAGGCAAGTCGGCGAAAGTTGTTTCGAGCGTGAATGCACGAGTTGCCACGTGCGTTCGACGGGCGTGCCGTTCACGTCGAGCACGGCGATTTCGCCGGTGCGCAGTTCGAGCGAGAGCGTGTGCAGCGAGATGAGGCTCACGCCCATGCCCGCCATGACGGCCTGCTTGATGGTTTCGTTGCTGCCGAGCGTGACGCTATGCGCGGGCACGAAGAGGTTCTGCCGAAAGACATGCTCGGCGACGGCGCGCGTGCCCGAGCCGGGTTCGCGTAGCAGGAACGTATCGTTCGCAAGTTCCTGAAGGTCGAATTGTTTTGCATGACGCAGCGGATGCGACAGCGGCGCGACGATCACATGCGGATGATAGGCGAGTGGCTCGGCGGTCGTACCGAGTTCGGGCGGCGGGCGGCCCATGATGGCTAGATCGGTTGCATTGTCCTGCAAGAGACGCAAGAGCGTTTCTCGGTTGCCGACGGAGAAGCGCACATCGACCTTGGGATATTGCTGCCTGTAGAGCGCGAGAAGCTTGGGGGCGAAGTACGTCGCCGAACTGACGATGCTCACCGCTATCGCGCCGCTATCGGCTTGTGTGAGCGACATCATGGCGTCTTCGGCGTCTTTGATTTCGCCGAGTATGCGGCTCGCGTGATGTGAGAGCCTTTCGCCGGCTTCGGTCAGCGATAAGCGTCGCGCGACTCGCTCGAATAGCGGTAAGCCGATCGCTTCTTCGAGTTGCCGGATTTGCATCGATACCGCTGGTTGGGTGAGGTGCAGTTCCTCCGCTGCGCGGGCGAAGCTTGGACAGCGGCTTGCTATCACGAAGATTTGCAGCTGACGCAGGGTTAGGGAGCGGATGAAATTCACGGGGTCGTTTTGGGCGGGTTTGGTTCGCTGCGGCTTCTTTGGAATCCTGTGATCGTGTCGGTCTATTGGCACTGCCCCTGTGCGGGGCGGCACCTACTTTCTTTGCTGCTGCAAAGAAAGTAGGCAAAGAAAGCAGCTACTGATACGCCCGCGGTCACACGCAATTTGGGTAGTCCTCTCGTCCATCGTGGGCTGCCTAAAGAGTGCCCTCATAGGTCTCATCGGGCTTGGCTCGCGCACGGTCTGCCACATCGCACCACACACCGAACTGGTTCAGCACCAAATAGATCCGGCCCGCTTCGCGGCCGACCGGTCAATCGGGACCGCGTGTGCTTCCCTACTAACGCCTCGATCTCGCCGCCTTCGCCGCCCGTTGGTTTCCCTTGCAGACCCCGCGGCAGCGCGTAGCGCTGTGCCGAAGCCATTTCGTGCTGAACCAGCGCGCTCAACGTATTCGGGCGGCAGACCGTGTGCGAGCCAAGCCCGATTAGGTGTTTGAGGGCACTCTTTAGGCGAGTGCCGTCTGTGACGAGAGGACTACCCAAATTGCGTGTGACCGCGGGCCTGAAAAGCTGCTTTCTTTGCTTACTTTCTTTGCAGCAGCAAAGAAAGTGAGTGCCGCCCCGCACAGGGGCAACGCTAATAGACCACTAAGAAATCGGGATCCGGCGAAGAAGAAAAAAAATCACCGACTAGCCCGAGGCGCATTCGAGGGCTTCCCCGGCGCGCCCATATTCCTGAACGTCCCTTGAAAAGCAATCGTCTCCTTCTGCAGCGGATGCGCAAAATCGTTCCCATCACCGGGCACTTCGGTGCGAATCATGAGCAATCGCCCGGGCACGTCATCGGCCATGACGAACGTATAGCGCTTGGCGAGGTACTTGGTGAACCGCTCGGCGTTGGGATCGTTCAAATAAGGCTGAATGACGATCTGCTGCGCCTTCGCATGCTTGCCAAGCCCGAGCGCTTCGCTCGACACCGGCGTGATAGCAGGCCCCGCCGCAAGCGCCATCCTCACGCGCTGCTGGAAATAGCGCCGCTGACCGCCCGTCAGTTGCTCCATCTCCGCGATGTCATGCTCCAGAAAATAGATGATCACCGGATTGCAAGGCAAGCCGCCCGGCACGTTGACATTCCCCGTCCGATCGGAAACCTTCGCGTCGTTCTTGCTGTTGCCCTGACTCACGACGAGCACGCGCAACGTGTCATTGACCTTCGACGGCGGCCCGGAATAATCCACCGCGTAATCGAGCTCGGTCTGCGCCTCGACACCGGTCATATGCGGCTGCATGAAGAGCAACTGCTCAGCGGGCTTGATATCGACGGACGCCGGCGCCGAAGCCACGGGCGCGTCCGCACACATCGCGACGCGCGGCATCGCACTGCCCAGCGCGATAACCCACGCGCAAAGAGAAGCCGCGTATATCCGCTTCATTGGGCGCTTTCCGGCTGCAACGGCAACAACGGAACCTGATAGCTCGTCAGAATCTGATCGATCTTCGGCTGGTTCGATGCAATCCAGTTATCGACCTTGTCCCGCCACGCTTTTTCGCCATAACGCACGCCCATCGAAATCTCATAGTCGAAGCGAATCGGCTGACCGGCCGGGAACGGCACGAGACGCACCCTGTTATCGGAACGATTCGCGAAATAGCCCGCGATCGGCCCCCATACGAAAGCCGCATCGACGTCGCCCTTCGCCAGATCGCGTTCGATCATCTCGCCGGGAAACGCCTCGGGATCGCCGCTTTGCCCCTGATACGACACAGCCTGAGCGATCAGATCATGGCGAAGCAGCCAGTCCACGGCGGGGCTCTTCACGAAGACGCCGAGCTTCATTTTCTTCAACTGATCCGGCGGCAGATTCATCAGATCCGATGGAGTCTTGATGCTCGCGTATTCGGGCTTGTTCGGAAACACCATCGCGTAGGTGGAATGCAGATACGGACGCGTCGTCGCGGTCAATTCATAACCCTTCGGCACGCCGATGATCAGATCGCATTTGAAGCGCTCCGTCTGCGGCACTTTCTCGCGCAGCGTGTTGCGCACGAATCCCATGCGTTGCGGCCAATACGTATATTCGAGCTTGTAGCCGAAATCGCTCGCCATCTGACTCGCGATCTTGTTCTCGTAACCCTCGCCCTTCTTGTTGGAGAGCGGCATGTTGTTCGGATCGGCGCACACGCGCAGGATGCCGTCCGCGCCATCGTTGTTCGGCAGATCGGGCGGCGGAGCGAGCGCACCTTGCGCGAACGCCTGTTGCGCCGAGAACGTCGCGAATGCCGCGCATAACGTGGCTACGAATCGGAACGAAGCGGCGCGGCTTGCATTACGATCAGACATCGACACCTCCGGGTATGAGAGCAATCATCAGACGTCAGCCGCCAATCGGCCATGCAACGTCTTCATTTTGCATCGATTGCCTGCAGATCGCCCGGGTTGATCTTGCCGTCGGAGCGCCCCTTCAGATACGCATAGAGGTTCTCCCAGTTCTTCTGCATCATCTGGCTCGCGCTGAAGTCGGGCATACCCTTGTCCACGCGACCGCCGAATACGGTTCGATGAAACTCATTCTTGTCGAGCGTCTTGAAAGCATCGATCAGCGACGGGCCGACCATCCCTTCCTGTTTCGCCCCGTGACAGCGTTCGCACGCGAGCGCCCGCCAGGTCTTCCAGCCCTGCAGCGTGTCGCTGTCTACCTTGTTGCCATCGACGACCTTATACGCGACCGGCTTGATTTGCGCAGGCATCGCAGGCGGCGTCTGTGCAAAGGAAGCGGACGAAGCAGCGAGCGTCATCGTCAGCAGCAAGAGTGATCGGCCTTTCATACGTCTGACTCCTTGAACATGTCTTGTATATGAGGTGCTTCGTGTTGCTGCGGCGCGGCGGCCGTTGCAGCCGCCGCGCATCGCACATCGACTGATTCACATCGAAGAAACATCAACCGCCCGGAATCGCGAACACGAAGAGCGTGCCGCCGAGAGCCGTGTACTTCGCGAGCTCCTTGTAGCCGCCGACCGCGCCCAGGCCTTCCGTCGACTTCTCGAGACCCGCCGCCATGCCGATGCCGGCCCAGCCGCCGATGCCCGAGTACACGCCGATATACTGCTTGCCCTGGTACTGGTACGTGAACACGTTGCCGATGACGCCCGATGGCGTCTTGAACTTCCACAGCTCCTTGCCGTCCTTAATGCGCACTGCCTTGATGTAGCCTTCGAGCGTGCCGTAGAACACGACGCCGCCTGCGGTCGCGAGCGCGCCGGACCACACCGAGAACTTCTCCGGCTTGGACCACACGATCTTGCCCTTCGAGGCATCCCACGCGATGAAGTTACCCATCGCGCCTTTCTCGTTCGGGCCCGGATACATCGAGAGCGTCGCGCCGACGAACGGCTGACCCGACACGTAATCGACCTGGAACGGCTCGTAGTCCATGCAGACGTGATTCGTCGGCACGAGGAAGAGCTTGGAGCCAGGATCGAATGCGGCCGGCTGCTGATCCTTCGAGCCGAGCGCTGCGGGGCAGATGTTCTTCACGTTGTGATCGGGACCGGCCTTCTGCGTCGAGTAGCTCGCATTGCGAATCGGCAGGCCGCTCTTCAGATCGACGCTATCGGCCCAGTTCACCGCCGGGTCGTACTTCTGCGCGACGAGCAGTTCGCCCGTCTGGCGATTCAGCGTATAGCCGAAGCCATTGCGGTCGAAGTGAACGATCGCCGGCACGGTCTTGCCGCCGATGTTCAGGTCCGAGAGGATCATCTCGTTGACGCCGTCATAGTCCCACTCGTCGTGAGGCGTCATCTGATAGACCCACTTCGCCTGGCCCGTGTTGAGATCGCGCGCGAAGATCGTCATCGACCACTTGTTGTCGCCCGGACGCTGCGTCGGGTTCCATGTGCCCGGATTGCCCGAGCCGTAGTAGATGAGATTCAGCTTCGGATCCCATGCGTACCAGCCCCATGTCGTGCCGCCGCCGTACTTCCACTGGTCGCCCTGCCAGCTCTTGAGCGACGAGTCCGCACCGACCGGCGTCATCTTGCCGTCGGTCCAGGTCATGGTCGCCTGCGGGTCCATCAGCATTTCGTTGTCGGGACCGGTGCTGTAGGCCTTCCAGACTTCCTTGC
Source organism: Caballeronia sp. ATUFL_F1_KS39 (assembly GCF_023630985.1). NCBI lineage: Bacteria > Pseudomonadati > Pseudomonadota > Betaproteobacteria > Burkholderiales > Burkholderiaceae > Caballeronia > Caballeronia sp. ATUFL_F1_KS39. Next base: position 76,459 of record NZ_JALQDZ010000037.1, read on the forward strand.
CGTCCTTGATGTTGTACGCGACGATACGGCCGCGCACGCCGAACTCACCACCCGAGATGCCGGTCAGGACCTTGTCGCCGAAAACGTGCGGCGCGTTGGTGTTGGTTTCGCCTTTCTTCGGATCGCCGTTGGTCGCGGTCCATACGACGTCGCCGGTTTTTGCGTCGAGCGCGACGAGCTTGGTGTCGGCTTGCTGGAGGAAGATCTTGCCGTCGCCATATGCAAGGCCACGGTTGACCGTATCGCAGCACATCACCGATATGACCTGATTGTCCTGCTTGGGCTGGTATTGCCAGATGAAGGTCTGATCCTTCAGGTTGATGGCGATAACCTTGTTGGGGAAGGGCGAGTGGATATACATCGTGTCGCCGATGACGAGCGGCGAGCCTTCATGACCGCGCAGCACACCAGTCGACATGGTCCAGGCAACCTGTAGCTTGCCGACGTTGTTTTCGTTGATTTGCTTGAGCGTGCTATAGCGGTGATTCGAGTAATCGCCCGCTTGCGCCGCCCAGTTCGAGGGATTCTTGATCAGGCTGTCGAGCTGCGAGTCGGCCTGAGCGACATAAGAATTCAGGCCTGCCGTCGCTGCCACCGCCAGTCCAAGAACCAGGGTGCGTAAGTTCATGTCTCCTCCAGAATGGTGATGCCTCCGACCCAGGGATGACCACGCTACCGGGTTGCATCGTGCGCGCCTTCAAATGCAGGTAACGAGTTGCGCTTCGTCCAGTACATAGCCGGACGTTTGCGTAGAGAGGCCAATTGCATATTCCATGCCGGTTTAACTTCTGTTGCTTTAAATCGGGAATTCGACGGGTGATGCTGTCGTTAGTGGACGAATTTCTGTCGGGTGGCGACACATACTGTGTCAAATACGCGAACAGTCATGCGGCGCGTGTGACATGACGCGATGCAGCATGTTTTGTTTGGCGCATACTGGGTCTTGCGTCGATAACTTTGCGGAGGCTTCGCCATGGCTCAAGCCGAGAAGGTCTATTCCGATGAGGAGATCAAGCAGCGTCTGACCGGTGTGCTCAAGCACTGGTATGTCGAGGATGGGTGGCTCAGGCGCAAGTTCAAGACCGAAAGCTGGAAGGGGACGCTCATGGTCGTGAATACGGTGGGGCATCTTGCCGAAGCGGCCTGGCATCATCCGGATCTCACGGTTTCTTATGCGTTCGTCATCGTCAAGCTCAAGACGCATTCCGCTAAAGGCATCACGGATAAGGACTTTGCTCTTGCTTCGAAGATCGAAGAGGTCATTCAATGGCAGCCCGGGAAGGAGGATGGGCCGCTCGAGGGCACTCCCTCGGATGATCAGCGCTTCCGCTATATCAAGTATGACGAGGGTTGAGGTTTTGTTTTTGCTTTTGCTTTCGGTTCCGCTTTTGATTTCGCTTTCGCTTTCGCCGGATCCCGTATTCGTGTCGGTCTATTAGCACTGCCCCTGTGCGGGGCGGCACTCACTTTCTTTGCTGCTGCAAAGAAAGTAAGCAAAGAAAGCAGCTTCCGATACGCCCGCGGTCACACGCAATTTGGGTAGTCCTCTCGTCCATCGTGGGCTGCCTAAAGAGTGCCCTCATAGGCCCCATCGGGCTTGGCTCGCGCACGGTCTGCCACATCGCACCACACAATAAACGGGTTCAGCACCAAATAGCTCCAGCCCGCTGCGCGGCCGACCGGTCTATCGGGTCGGCGCGTGCTTCGCTACTAACATCTTTATCGCACTGCGCGCGCAAACCGATGGTTTCCCTTGCAGACCCAGCGGCAGCGCGTAGCGCTGTGCCGACGCCATTTCGTGCTGAACCAGCGCCCCCGAAGTTATTGGGCGGCGGACCGTGCGCGATCCAAGCCCCGTTATTGTGGTGAGGGCACTCTTTAGGCGAGTGCCGCCTGTGACGAGAGAACTACCCAAATTGCGTGTGACCGCGGGCCTGAAAAGCTGCTTTCTTTGCCTACTTTCTTTGCAGCAGCAAAGAAAGTAGGTGCCGCCCCGCACAGGGGCAACGCTAATAGACCGACGCGAAACCGGGATCCGGCGACTACAGCAAGGAAAGCGAGTGCCGCCCCGCACAGGGGGCAACGCTAATAGACCGACAGACCACGGAATCCGGCGAAACAAAAAAACTGGTACAGGATTTGCCTAACCCCAAAGCCCCAAAAAAAATCCCGCCAAGAAAAAGGAAGCCCATCCCGATGCCGACTCAACCAGCACGCATCTCGCCGCCCACGGCGATCACAGTCGAATCGCCTGCGCGCCTGCATCTTGGCTTCATCGATCCGAATGGCTCGCTGGGCCGCGTCTTCGGCAGCGTGGGTCTTGCGATCGACGCGCACGGCACGCGCATAACGGCGAGGCAAGCACCAGCATCCAGACGCGATGCGCACATCGAAGGCGCAACCACCGAAGCACAACGCGAACGCATCGAACACCACGTCGAGCAACTGGAAGCAGCACTGGGCAAAGGCCCAACGATCGACATCGAGGTACACGAAACCCCACGCGCCCACACGGGCTTAGGCTCCGGCACGCAGCTGGCCTTGGCCCTGGGAACCGCCTACGCCCGCGTACGAGGCCACGAAGCCACCACCGCCGATATCGCCACAATCCTCGCGCGAGGCGCGCGCTCCGGCATCGGCATACATGGCTTCGATCACGGCGGCCTGATCGTCGACGGCGGCCGCGACGCGCGCAATACCCGCCACACCTCCACGACGAAACTGCCGCCGCTCATCGCCCGCCAGCCATTCCCGGACGCATGGCGCGTCCTGCTCATCGACGACACCTCGCGCGAAGGCCTCCACGGCGACGAAGAGAAACGCGGCCTCGCATCGCTCGCACCCTTCCCCGCATCGCTCGCCGCGCACCTTTCGCATCTCGTGCTGATGCGCGTCCTGCCCGCCGTCGCGGAACACGATTTCGACACCTACGCCGACGCCATCTGCGACCTGCAACACACCATCGGCGAATACTTCGCGCCCGTTCAAGGCGGCGTGTTCGCGAGCCCCGCCGTCGCGCGCGCGCTCGAAGCCGTCGCCGCGGAGCAGAAAGCGGGCATCGGACAGACATCGTGGGGGCCGGTCGGCTTCGCGTTCGTCGCGAGCGCGCAGGACGCCGAACGCGCGCTCGCCGCCGCGCAGCGCGTCTCGCAAGGCGCACCGCTCGCGTTCACGATCGCCGCCGGACGCAATCGCGGCGCGACGTGGCGTGCGGCGGGTCATCGTCATCACGGCGCGGACGCGGCCTGAGCACGGAACGCACATCGAACCATCCACCACGCCCAACGAGTCCATCGCCATGCCCGAAGCCACCGAAAGACCCTACGTCCTGCACATGTTCACCAGCACGCCGCAAATGAGTCCGTTCGATGTGAACATGGCCGCCGACGCGGGCTATCAGATCCTCGTGCCCTACTGCAATGTCGATGAAGACATCGTCGTGCAGCTCACGCAGGACGCGATCTTCTCGCGCGGGCCAAAAGGCGTGTCGCGCACGGGCATCTTCATCGGCGGACGCGACGTGATGCTCGCCGCCGACATGCTCGAAAAAGCCCGCAACGCGATGGTCCCGCCGTTCGAAGTCTCCGTCTTCGCCGATCCGAGCGGCGCGTACACGACCGCCGCCGCGCTCGTCGCGCTCGCGGAAAAGCATCTGCGCGCCGCGCATTCCGTCGATCTCGGCGGCAAGCGCGTGCTCATTCTCGGCGGCACCGGCGCGGTCGGACGCGTGGCCGCGGCGATGGCCGCATCGCTCGGCGCGGATGTCGTCGTCGCGAGCCATTCGAGCCAGTCGCGCGCGACGCAAGTGAGCGACGAAATCAATCGCCGCTTCGATATCGCGACTTCGGGCGTCGCGACCGGCTCGCCCGATCAGTTGCATCGCGAACTCGCGCGCGCCGAAGTCGTGTTCGCGACGGCGGTCGCGGGCGTACAGGTGATGACATCCGCCGATCTCGCCCACGCAAAAAACCTGCTGATCGCCGCCGATGTGAACGCCGTGCCGCCCGAAGGCATCGCCGGCGTCAACGTGATGGACGACGGCAAGCCGCTCGCGGGCGCCGCGCGCGCGGACGCGGTCGGCATCGGCGCGCTCGCGATCGGCAACGTCAAATATCAGGCAGAGCATCGGCTGTTTTTGCGCATGCGCACCGGCGGCAAGCCCGTTTATCTCGGCTTTCCCGAAGCATTCGACGAAGCCCGCGCGATCGTCGCGGGACAAAGCTCATGATCGCAGGCGAGCTATCCCGCGCACCGCGCATCGCCGTCGCGGGTTTGTCGGCGCGGCTTCTGGCGCAATCGGCGGCGCGCGCGGGACTGAACGTCGTCGCGCTCGATATCTTCGGCGATCGCGACACGCGCGAGCACGCGGGCATGTGGTTCGATATTGGCGGCAAGGGTCTGTCGATCGATCGCGCGCGTCTCTTCGATGCGCTCGAACACGCCGCGCGCCTGCCGCGCATGCTCGGTCTCATCGTGACGAGCGGACTGGAGCCGCTCGCGGGCGAACTGAGCCGCGCGCCGCACATGCCGCGCTTCATCGGCAACGGCGCGCAGGCGGCGGCGGTGCGCGATCCGCGCCGCTTCTTCGCGCTGCTCGACGAAGCGCACATCGCGCATCCGGAAGTGCGCTACACGCCGCCCGCCGATCGCAGCGGCTGGCTCGTCAAACGTTCGGACGGCTGCGGCGGCACGCATATCGAATGGGCCGATGATGTCGGGCGCGCGCCCGCCGGCGCGTATTTTCAGCGGCTCGCGCCGGGCCGTTCGATGTCCGCGCTTTTCGTCGCCGCGCATCGCGAGGCGGCGGTCATCGGCTTCGCGGAGCAACTGACGGTCGCGGCGGGACGTCTGCCCTTCGTGCACGCGGGCTCGCTCGGGCCGGTGCGATTGTCCGCGCGCATCGCGGCGCGCATCGTCGAAGCGATCGATCGAATCGTCTGGCAAACGGATCTGACGGGGCTGAACAGCATCGACTTTCTGCTCGACGGCGACACGTTCAGCGTGCTCGAAATCAACACGCGCCCGTCATCGACGATGGCGCTCTATGAAGCCGCCTGGCCCGACGCCTGGCCGCGCGGTTTGATCGGCGCGCATCTGGATGCGTGTTTGCACGGCGAGCTGCCGCACGCGCCGGATACCGCCGCTCGCACCCCGCCGCTCCATGCGGGGCAGCGCGTCGTGTTCGCGCACGAAGGCTTCACGGCGTCGCCCGCGTTCAGCGACGCATGTTTCGACGATCCCGCGTGTCACGACGTGCCGCTCGTCGGCGCGCGCATCGAAGCGGGCCAGCCGGTCTGCACGATGACCGCGTCCGCGCCCGCGTTCTCCGATCTGCGCGACGCGCTGGATCGCGAGCATGCGCGCCTTTTGCAACGCATCGAACTCTTATCGAGACCATGACTTCAACTTTCCAGGCGGATTCGGCGGTGAGCGTCAACGCATCGAGCGAGCGGCTCGTCGCGCGTCTCATCGACGATGCCGCGCGTCTTCACGTCGACGTCACGCGCACCGATGGCGGCACCGTCATCGTCGATGCGGGCGTGGACGCCAAAGGCAGCGCCGACGCGGGCATCCTGATTGCGCGCATCTGCATGGGCGGGCTCGGGCGGGTCGCGCGGCGCAGCGCGTTCGATGACGCACCGCTTTGGCCGAGCTTCATCGAAGTGCATACGAGCAACCCGGTGCTCGCGTGCCTCGCAAGTCAGTACGCGGGTTGGAGCCTTTCCGCGACCAAGGAGCAAACGGGCGGCAAGAAATTTTTCTCGCTCGGCTCGGGGCCGGCGCGCGCGCTCGCGTGCAAGGAACCGCTCTTCGACGAACTGGGCTATCGCGACCGTCACGATCGCGGTGCGCTCGTGATGGAAGTGGACCGGCTGCCGCCGCAAGTTGTCATCGACAAAGTGCTCAACGATTGCGGCCTCGCGCCGGACAAGCTCGTCATCGCCGTGACGCCGACACAGTCTGTTGCGGGCACGGTGCAGGTCGTCGCGCGTGTCGTGGAAGTCGCGCTGCACAAGACGCATGTGCTGGGCGTCGATCTCGCGGAGATCGTCGAAGGCAGCGGCAGCGCGCCGCTTCCGCCGCCCGCGCCCGACGGCATCCAGGCGATGGGCCGCACCAACGACGCGATCCTCTACGGCGGCCGCGTGCATCTGACGGTCAAAAGCGATGCGGTCGCGAAGCGGCTCGCCGCCGAATTGCCGTCGTCGAATGCGCGCGATTACGGGCGTCCGTTCGCGGAGATCTTCACGTCGTTCAACTACGACTTCTATCAGATCGATCCGGCGCTCTTCGCGCCCGCCGAAACGTGGGTGTCGAGTCTCGAAAGCGGCGCGACGTATCACGGCGGCAAGGTCGACAAGCCTTTGCTCGACGCGCAATGGAGCGCGTCATGAGCTTGCGCGTCGCCATCATGACCGATGAGACAGGCTGGCACACCGGCCGCCTGAAGAAAGCATTCCGCGCGCGCGATGTCGAAGCGCGTTGCGTCGATCTCGCGGATTGCCGCATCGACACGACATGGAAACCGCACGGTCTCGCGATTCCCGGCTTCGGCCACACGCTGCCCGACGCGGTGTTCGTGCGCGGCATCGCGGGCGGCACGTTCGAGCAGGTGACGTTGCGGCTCGGCATCCTGCATGCGCTGCGCGAGAGCGGCGTGCCCGTCTATAACGATGCGCGCGCGATCGAGCGCAGCGTCGACAAGTCGATGACGAGCTTTCTGCTCAACCGATACGGCGTGCCGACGCCCGCGACGTGGGCAAGCGAATCGCCGTCGCATGCGCAGCGCGTGCTGATGCGCGAGGCGGCGGCGGGCCGGCAAGTCGTGATGAAGCCGCTTTTCGGTTCGCAGGGCAAAGGGCTGAAGAAGCCCGGCGTGACGCTGCCGTCGCTGGAACCCTTCAGTCAGGTCGCGTATCTGCAGCGTTATGTCGATGCGGGTGCGCCTGGCTTCGACTGGCGCGTGCTCGTGATCGGCGGCAAGGCGGTCGCGGCGATGAAGCGCGTCGGCGGCGAAGACTGGATCCACAACTTCGCGCGCGGCGCGAAATGCGAGCCTGCCGAAATCACGCCCGCGCTCGCAGACATCTCCGTGCGCGCGACACAGGCGCTCGGTCTCGACTACGCGGGCGTCGATCTGATTCCGGCGGAAGGCGGACGGCCGGTCGTGCTCGAAGTGAACGGCGTCGCGGCGTGGCGCGGTTTGCAATCGGTGACGCCGCGCGATATCGCGGCGCTGCTCGTCGACGATTTTCTCGATCGCAAGCTGGCCGCATCGAAAGGCCCGCTTGCGCTCGCCAGCGGCGATGAGCGCGTCTGACGCCGCGCGCACCGCGTTTCTGCGCGCGTGCCGGCTCGATGTCGAGACCAGGAAGCCCGGCAACGTGAGCGTCGCGAGCGCGGGGCACAACATGACATCGGCGCAATTCATCGCGAGCGCGGGCACGGCGGCGGCGGGACTTTTCACGCCGCGCGCACGCGTGGGCGCGCGCATTCTCGACGCCGTGCGGCGGACTTTCGACGCGGTCGGCTGCAACACGAATCTGGGCATCGTGCTGCTCGCCGCGCCTTTGTGCGCCGCGCTCGAACGTTTCGATGGCGACGCTCCGATCGATGCATCGCGCTGGCGCGCGGCGACCGAGCGCGTGCTCGCGGAACTGGACGTCGACGATGCGCGCCTCGCGTATCGCGCGATCGCGCTGGCGAATCCGGGCGGCCTCGGCGACGCGCCCGAGCAGCCCGTGCATGCGCCGCCGACCGTGACCTTGCGCGCGGCGATGTCGCTCGCGGCGGATCGCGACAGCATTGCGCGTCAGTATGAGAACGGTTTCGCCGATATCTTCGGCGCGGGCCTCGATGCGGTGGGCGCCGTGTCGTCGGCGACGGAGCATCGCGCGATGCTGGAAGCGTTCCTGACGTTTCTTTCCGGCTGGCCCGATTCGCACATTGTGCGCAAGCAGGGCGCGGCGATGGCGCAAAGTGTCACGCGCGATGCGGCGATGCATCGCGCGAACTGGCACGCGGCGGGTTGTCCCGCGGAGTCGCCCGCGCTCGATCGATGGGATGCCGAACTGAAGGCGCGCGGCATCAATCCCGGCACGAGCGCGGACCTCGCGGTGGCGGCGCTTTTCGTCGCGTTGACGACGTCATCGGCGAATGCATGAAGTCTGCCCGCGCGGACCGGAAATTGGCACGGAACATGTTAGGAAGTTCGCGGTTGAGCGGTCGCATCGGCAATCCGGTGGGACCGCGAGCCTTGCGCGGCTAAAGAGGTGCCCGTCGCGAGTCGAGAGCAAGTCGCTAGTCCCTAGAACCACACATCACTGGAGGAACAGCATGGCCAAGATCAACCGCGTCCTGGTAGGAGAGTCGCTCGTCGGCGATGGCAACGAGGTGGCACACATCGACTTGATCATCGGACCGCGAGGTTCCGCTGCCGAGACCGCGTTCTGCAACGCGCTCACGAACAACAAGGACGGCTTCACGTCGCTGCTCGCCGTGGTTGCGCCGAATCTGCTGACCAAGCCGAACACGATTCTCTTCAACAAGGTGACGATCAAGGGCGCGAAGCAGGCCGTGCAGATGTTCGGCCCGGCGCAGCGCGCGGTGGCGATGGCTGTCGCCGACAGCGTGGAAGGCGGCGTCATTCCCGCCGACGAAGCCGACGACCTGTTCATTTGCGTCGGCGTGTTCATTCACTGGGAAGCGGACAACGACCAGAAGATTCACGACTTCAACTATCAGGCGACGAAGGAAGCGATTGCGCGCGCGGTGGCGGGCGAGCCATCGGCCCAAGATGTAGTATCGAAGAAGGGAACGATGTCGCATCCGTTCTCGCCGAGCTGATTTGTTGTTTGGGGCCGGTGCGTGTGGGACTTTTGCGTGCCGGCTGTCTTGGCGTTGTTCGTTTCATAACCACGAGGCTCTTCGCATGACCCCACGTTGCTGCGCGTTGTCGGTGCTTCTTTGCCTCTCGCTGATCTCGCCGCTTTCGTTCGCCGCGACAGGCGCGGGTGGCGGGCCGCCGCCGGCGAAGACGCACGATTATCCGACCGAAGGGCGCGTGGAATACGTGCTCGGATGCATGGACGATAACGGGCACGATTTCGCCAACGTGTACAAGTGCTCGTGTGCGATCGACAAGATCGCCAAGGTGCTTACTTATGACGATTACGTCGAGCAATCTACGTTTTCCAAGTACGCTACGTTGGGTGGGGAAGGTGGGGCAGAGTTTCGCGTGGATCGCGCGAAGGCTCAAACCAAAAAGTATCGGGAATTGCAGAGGGATGCTTATAAGGCTTGTGGGATTCAGCAGAAGGCTGCTGCCAAGTGAAGTTCTTTTTGCTTGCGGTTTTCTCTCGCGCTCTTGATTTCGCCGGATCCCGTGATCGTGTCGGTCTATTAGCACAGGGGCAACGCTAACAGACCGACGCGAAACCGGGATCCGGCGAAAACCAAAGCCAAAAACCAAAAGCGAAAAAAACCAAAAACCCATCACCCCGGCACATACCCCCGCCCGATCCAAGCAAGGCTAACAGAACCGCCGCCCCGCACATCGACGCTACGTCGTCGCTCAATCACAACACCCACAGCATCGACATCATCGAACTTGGCTGGCTTGGCCAGCGTAACCCTTACCCAATGCGCACCGAAATCCGCGATAAGCATCTGCGCGATGCGCTCCGCCAGCGCCTCCAGCAACTGCAATCCATGCGACGCAAGCAGCCCGTGAACCGCCTCCCGCACTGCCGCATAGTTGACCGTGTCCTCGATCCGATCCGTCACGCAGGCGCGCAACGACGGCACTCCGATCGCGAGGCTCATCCGCACCGGCTGCGGATCATGCAGCTCGCTCTTGTCGATGCCGATAACCGTCTGCCCCGTCAGTCCCTCGATATAAACGATGTCCATTGCAGCATGCGATAGGGACGCATCAGGTTGCGGCGCAACATACGCAGCTTCGCGGATCGGTTCGAATCGGCCCATATGTTCATCACCGCGCGAATGCGGCCCTTTATAGAAAAGAGACCCGGCGCCAATCGCCGAATCCATCCGCGAATGGCAAGCAAAAAGCGGGCGCGTTCGCATCACTCTATGCGACTACTTATTGAACCTACGCGCCTAAGGATGTACAGTTTTTGAGAACCGGTCGTTCGGGTCCGCAGACAGCACCTGAAATCTCCCGATCATCCGGCCACGAGGCGCGCCTTCAGGCACGATTGGCCGCAGCGCCAGCGTAAAACACAACAGATTCGGCGTCGAACGGCCGCGCGAAACGCGCACCGGAATGCGGCGCAACGGAGACTTGCCCCCATGTCGTCACTTGCTGACGTAGACACGCATGTCCGGGAAGTGCTGAACATCGTCAATAATCCGCTGGCCGCGCGCCGCGCCAGCGATTCGGTCGCGCAATCGTGGCTGCGATGCCTCACGGAATTCAGGCTCGATCCAGGCCGCTTCGTCATGCCGCCCGTGCTCGCGCAGCACGAACTCAACGAGCGTCGCGAAGCCGCGAGCGATCTCATCGCGTGCTCGAAGCTCGAAATGACGACGCTCTATCAGCAACTCGCCGATCCTGAACTCGCCGTCGTGCTCGTCGATGCCGATGGCGTCATCGTGCATCAGGTGTCGTCGGTGCCGTTCGGCGAAGCCGTCGCCGCCGACGGCCTGCGCGTCGGCGCGATGTGGAGCGAGCGCGAAGCCGGTACCAACGGCATGGGCACGTGCCTCATCGAGCGCGACTGCATCGCCGTTTGTCAGCACGAGCATTTCTATCCACGCTATACATCGCTCACGTGCTCCGCCGCGCCGATCTTCGATGAACGCGGCACCGTCGTCGGCGTGCTCGATGTCACGAGCCGCTCGAAGCTGTTGCAGCAGCATTCGCTCGTGCTCGTCGGCATGTCGCGGCAGATGATCGAAAATCGTCTGATCGATGCGCGCTACCGGCACGCGAACATGATCCACTTTCATAGCCGGCCCGAGTTCGTCGGCACTCTGCATGCGGGCAAGCTCGCCGTCAGCGACGATGGCGTCGTGCTCGCCGCAAGCCGCAGCGCCCTCTTCCAGCTCGATCTGCGCTCGCCCGCCGAGCTGTGCGGCAAGCGCATCGAGGAAGCGTTCAATGCGTCGCTCGAAGACATGATCGCGCGCAGCATTCGCGGCTCGTTCCATCCGGTGACGGTCTACAGCGCGAAGGCGAACAGCCGCTTCTTCCTCACTGCGCAGACGTCGCGCGAAGGCGCGAAGGGCGCAACGCGCATCCTGATGAACGATCCGGCATCGCGCGATCTGTCCGCGCCCGGCGCGCGCGCCAAAGCGTCGAAGAAGGACGCGCGCGAGCCGGCATCGGCGGGCCGCCTCGACAAGCTCGCGCATCTGGAGTTCGGCGATCCGCGCATGGCCTCGCAGATTCAACTCGCGGCGCGCGTGATCCAGCGGAAGATCCCGATCATCCTGCGCGGCCAGACAGGCACCGGCAAGGAAGTCTTCGCCAATGCGCTGCACAGCATCAGCCCTAACGGAACCGGTGCGTTCGTCGCGGTGAATTGCGCATCGCTGCCGGAGAATCTGATCGAAAGCGAACTGTTCGGATATCGCGCGGGTGCGTTCACCGGCGCGCAGCGTGAAGGCCGTCGCGGCAAGATCGTGCAGGCGAACGGCGGCACCCTTTTCCTCGATGAAATCGGCGACATGCCGCTCGCCTTGCAAGCGCGTCTTCTGCGCGTGCTCGAAGAACACGAGGTCACGCCGCTCGGCGCGGAAACGACGGTGAAGGTGGACTTTCAGCTCATCAGCGCGAGCCACCGCAATCTCGTCGAGCTCGTGCAAACCGGCATGTTCCGCGAGGACCTGTATTACCGGCTGAACGGTATCGAGATCAATCTGCCGCCGCTGCGCGAACGCGCCGATGCGCTCGCGCTCATCGGCCATATTCTCGAGACCGAAGCCGAAGAACCGCCCGCGCTTTCCGCCGAAGCGAAGCAGGCGCTCTTGAACTATCCGTGGCCGGGCAATATCCGCCAGTTGCGGCATGTGCTGCAGATGGCGATCGCACTCTGCGACGGCCCCGAGATTCGCTGCGCGCATCTGCCGCCAGAGATCGCGAACGGCGTCACGCCGGTCACGCAAACCGCCGCACGCACGCCGATAACCGCAGCGCCGCATCTCGCCGACGATGCCGATACGTCGTCGCTCAACGCGATCCAGGTCAAGGAGCGCGAGACCGTGCTTCAGTTGCTCGACGAGCATCGCTGGAACGTGAGCAATGTCGCGAAGGTGCTCGGCATCAGCCGCAATACGCTGTATCGCAAGATGCATCGTCTGCATATCCGGCTGTCGCACGATACGCCGGGCGCATCCGACGCATGACGCAACCCACGCCCGCCCGCCGGCTCGACGAGTTCAAGCCCGACGCGCGCTTTGCGTGGTGCGTGACGGGCTCGGGCCATATGCTCGAAGAATCGATCGCGCTCGCACGGCAGCTTCCGGGCGTCGATCTGTTTCTCTCGTCTGCCGGCGAGGAAGTGCTGCCGCTCTACGGCTGGACTGTCGCGAAACTGCGCGAGCACTTCAAGGTGTTGCGCGACAACAGCGCGAGCAGCGTGCCCATCGGCATGATCTATAACGGCGAATATCACACGGTCGTGATCGCGCCCGCGACGAGCAACACCGTCGCCAAATGCGCGTTCGGCATCTCCGACACCCTGCCCACCAATCTCTATGCGCAAGCCGGCAAGCAATGCGTGCCGGGCATCGTGTTCGCATGCGATACCGCGCCCTCCGTCATCACGCACGCCCCGCACGAATGGGTCGAAGTGAGGCCGCGCGCGATCGAGTTCGAGAACGTCGAGCGGCTCGCGCGCTTCGCGCATACCACGGTGGCCCGCTCGCTCGACGATCTCAAAGCCGCGCTCGATCAACGCCTGGCGGACCTGAAGCTCGCATGGAACACATCGTCTTCCTGACGGGACGGCTCGCGGAGCCGAGCCTTCGGCAAGTGCTCGAAAGCATCGCGCCTGCGGCCGCAGGATCGCCGTTCACATGGGAAGTGCGCGAGATCGGCCTTCAGGTCGCGGGCCTGATGACCGCCGACATGATCCGCCGGCGCGTCGCGACGCCCTTGGGCGAAGGCACGACTCGCATGATCGTGCCCGGCCGATGCCGCGGCGATCTCGACGCCCTCACCGCGCATTACGGCGTGAAGGTCGAGCGCGGTCCCGAAGAGGTGAAGGACTTGCCGCAATTCTTCGGACGCGAGGCGCGGCATGTCGATCTGTCGCGCTACGAGACGGAGATATTCGCGGAGATCGTCGATGCGCCGCGTCTCGATCTCGACGGCATCGCGGCGCGCGCGCGCGAATACAAGCGGCAAGGCGCGGATGTAATCGATATCGGCTGTCTGCCGGAAACGCCGTTTGCTCATCTCGAGGACGCGGTCGCGATGCTTAAAGAGCAAGGCTATCGCGTGAGCGTCGATTCGATGCGTGAAGAGGAACTCGTGCGCGGCGGGCGCGCGGGCGCGGACTATGTGATGAGCCTCAACGTCGATACGCTATGGATAACTGATGAAATTGCGTCGACGCCGATACTCGTGCCGCGCGAGCCCGCGGACGTCGCATCGCTCGATGCCGCAATCGATGCGATGACGAGGCGCGGCCGCGCCTTTCTCGCCGATCCGATTCTCGATCCGATTCCGTTCGGACTCGCGGCGTCCATCGCGCGTTACGTGTCGTTGCGCGAGCGTCATCCCGAAGTGCCGATCATGATGGGCGTCGGCAATGTGACCGAGCTGACCGAGGCCGACACGAGCGGCATCAACGCAGTGTTGTTCGGCATGGCGGCGGAATTGCGCATCGCCGCCGTGCTGACGACGTCGGTCAGCCTGCACGCGCGCCGCGCCGTTCGCGAAGCCGATGTCGCGCGTCGCGTGATGCACGCCGCGCGCGAAACGCAGACGCTGCCCAAAGGCATATCCGCCGATCTGTCCGCGCTGCACGCAAAGCGGCCGTTTCCGTACGATGCCGAAGAGATCGCCGCATTCGCCGCCGCCGTGCGCGATCCGAATTTTCGCGTGCAAGTATCGGCGGACGGCATACATGTCTATAACCGCGACGGGCATCACGTCGCCGTCGATCCGTTCGCGCTCTATCCCGCGCTGAAGATCGAAAACGATGGCGGGCACGCGTTCTACCTCGGCGTGCAGCTCGCGCGCGCGGAAATCGCGTGGCAGCTGGGCAAGCGCTTCGATCAGGATGAGCAACTCGATTGGGGATGCGAAGTCGATCGGCCCGATGAAGACCTGATGGCGTGGCATGCGCCCGGCAGCACAAAAAAGACAAGCTAAGGCTTCCATTTGATCGAGCAGCCGAGCGCGGGATATTGCGCTTCGGGCGCTTCGCCGTTTATTGCTACTGCGCGCATCGCTTCGAAGAGATCGCGGCGCGCATCGGGCAAAGCCTGCTTGCGCGACGCATCGATTCGGCCGCGATATTTCAGGCGCAATTCGCGGTCGAAGCCGAAGCACTCCGGCGTGCAGACCGCGCCGTACGCGCGCGCGATTTCCTGCGTTTCGTCGTGCAGATACGGAAACGGCAGGTTCCATTCTTCGGCGACCGCGATCATGCGATCGAAGGCGTCGTCGGTGTAGACGGCCGCATCGTTCGAATTGATGCCTGCCACGTTGACGCCGATTTCATGCAACGCGCGCGCATCGCGGATCAGGTTCGGCATCGCGGCCTTCACGTAGGGACAGTGATTGCACATGAAGACGATCACGAGGCCGTTCTCACCCTTCAGAGAATGAGGTGTGTGCATGCTGCCGTCGGTCGCGGGGAGCACGAAACCGGATGCGATCGCGCCGAGTTCGGCAGTCGGTGATTCGGTAGGCATGATGACATCGCTCCAAAAAGGTTGCTCGAACTATTCAATGGTTGACTGCAAATAGCCTAAAATGCGGTTCCGCTAACAACATGAACTACAGCGTAATCCTTAGTTTTTTGTACTTCGCATCCGCCGTTGAACATTTCTCCACGCCTTTAAGCCTTCGCGCAGCTCTCCTTTCAACGGAGCGGCGCCGCCATCATGCAAGTCATCAGTCTTTTTCTTCACCCCTCCCGCGCAGCGCTCGACAATCATCGACACTATGCCGCCTTGCATGGCTATCGCCATATCGTCATCGACGCGGCAGACATCTATCGGAACGCGCCGGCGCAATGGCTCTTCAAGTACGAGTCGCTGCTCTCCGAAATGCACCGCGCCGAAGAGGGCGAGATCGTTTTGTTGCTGAGCGAGAACGCTGCGATCGTCGAGCCGGTGCCGCTCGACTTCGTGCTCGGCGAACGCGACTGGCTGCTCACCCGTATCAAGGACGTGCGGCCTCAACCCGATGTTCAAATCTGGCGCAACACGGATCGGGTGCGCGCCGAGCTGCTGAAAGTCGTGAATCGCTGCCGGTTCGGATCGCCTATACCGCCAATCGAAACCGACCTGCTCGATGCCTTCGATGCATGCACGTTTCCTCGCGTTTGCGGTAACGCGCGGAACCCGATCTACGCGGTGCTCGCCGCCAGTGGCCCCCTCATGCCCGTATGGCCGCGGTTTCGCGTATTCGCGCTCGCTATCGCCGAAGAGCACGCCGATCTCTCGCGAACATGCGTGCATCCCCGGCTGCGGGAAGCGCTCATCGAGCATCTCAATGCACATCGCAACAACCATGCGCGTGCGTTCGAGGACGGCGCATCCGATGAAAGCACGATGACGGCCATGAGCACCTGCAATCCCGGACGGCCCGTGTCGATCACGACCGTCTACACGCCAGAGGCAGCGATCTACGGACGCATCGCAGAAGCGAACCTGCGTGAGTATTGCGAACGTCATGGCTATACCTTGTACGTGCATCGCGAGGTTCCGCGCCGCATCGCCGAACGCCTGCCGATGCGCGGCAATTGGGTCAAGCCTTTCCTGCTGCGCGAAAACCTCCCGCATCACGAATGGGCTTTCTGGCTCGACGCCGACACGCTCGTCAACGATCTCGACCGGCCGCTCGAGTCTTTCTGCAGCAGCCGCGATCTCGTTCTTGCGCGCGATGTCGGCACCTGGATTTTCAATTCAGGCGTGATGGGCTTTCGCCGCACGCCTGCGAATGCCGCGCTACTCGATCGGGTCATCGCAAGCGTCGAGAACGTCGATGACAAGCAAAGTCTCGTATCGGGCGGCGGGGATCAATGGCATTTCAATTGCGCGGTCTCGGAGCAGGCATCGTTGGGCAGCGAAGAGATATGCAGCCTCGTTGACATCAACACGCCGTGGGGCTTTCGTGTGCCGTCGAGCTTTCTCGTTCACTATCACGGCATGTCGCCGCAGATGCGGGCGCTGCTCATGTCGTACGATCTTCGATTGCGCAGGGCCGAGATGGAACATGCGGGGATGGCTGTCGGTGATTCGGTAGGCATGAAATAGGTCCCAATTGTTTCGATTGGCGGTTTGGCATATTGGTGGGGCGATTGCACTCGGATAGCATCGAAGTTCTCCTTAACTATCCGAGGACATGAGTATATTTTCAGTGTCGAAGAAGCGCAGAAGGATCTGCCTGAAGCCGCCCGTCTCACCGAGCGGCGCTCCTCTCAGTGATACCGCTTCGCCATCGCCTCGAGTCCCATCGGCCTGATGCGATCCGCGTGTCCCGCGCAGCCGAACGCCTCGAACCGCTCGACGCATAAATCCCGCGCCGCCGCCGTCGCCGCCTTCAGCGCATGCCTCGGATCGAACTCCGACTTCGCCGACGCCATCGCGCGCCGCATCGCGCCGGTCATCGCGAGCCGGATATCCGTATCGATGTTCACCTTGCGCACGCCGTTCGCGATGCCGCGCCGAATTTCATCGACGGGCACGCCGAACGTCGCCGGTATCTCGCCGCCATGCTCGCGGATGATCGCGAGCCATTCCTGCGGCACTGACGACGAACCGTGCATCACGAGATGCGTATCCGGAATGCGCGCGTGAATCTCGGCGATGCGATCGATCGCGAGAATATCGCCGGTTGGCTGGCGGCTGAACTTGTAAGCGCCGTGCGACGTGCCGATGGCGATCGCGAGCGCATCGATGCCCGTCGCCTCGACGAACGCGCGCGCTTCGTCGGGATCGGTCAGCAGGCGATCGTGACTCAGCGCGCCTTGTGCGCCGACGCCGTCCTCGTCGCCGGCGCGCCCCGTCTCCAGCGATCCGAGACAACCCAGCTCGCCCTCCACCGACACGCCCACCGAATGCGCCGCCTCGACGACGCGCCGACTCACGTCCACGTTGTAGTCGTATTCCGCGGGCGTTTTCTGATCGGGCATGAGCGAGCCGTCCATCATCACGGAGGTGAAGCCCGAACGAATCGCCTGCTGGCAAACCGACGGGCTCGCGCCGTGATCCTGATGCAGCACCACCGGAATATCCGGATGCGCCTCGACCGCCGCCAACACCAGATGCCGCAGATACGGCTCGCCCGCATACTTGCGCGCGCCCGCCGACGCCTGCAGGATGACCGGGCTTCTCGTCGCCTCGGCCGCCTGCATGATTGCGTGGACCTGCTCCATGTTGTTGACGTTGAACGCGGGCACGCCGTAACCGTGCTCCGCCGCGTGATCCAGCAACTGCCTCAATGCGATGAAAGCCATCGTGATGTCTCCATGCAAAACGCGAAAATCATGCGGCCACGCGGCGCGCTTCGTCGACGAGCGCATCGGTCGTCACGCCGAAGTGCGCGAACAGTTCGCTGGCGGGCGCCGATTCACCGAAGCGATCGATGCCGATCACGCCGCCATTCAGCCCGACGTACTGCCGCCAGAACGCCGTGACGCCCGCTTCGATCGCGACACGCGGCACGCCTTCGGGCAGCACGCGTTCGCGCCACGCGTTGCACTGGCGATCGAACACGGTCGTCGAAGGCATCGACACGACGCGCGCGAGAATGCCCTCTTTCTTCAGCGGCTCGACGGCGGCGAGCGCAAGCGCGACTTCCGAGCCGGTCGCGATCAACACGACGCGGCGCGCATCGCGCTCGCAAGTCGAAGGCCAGTCGGCGAGCACGTAGCCGCCGCGCTCGATGCCGTCGATCTGCGCTTCGTCGCGCGGCACGAACGGCAAATTCTGCCGCGACAACAGCAGACACGAAGGCCGGTCGCGCTCGATCGCGCCGATCCACGCCTGCATCGTCTCGACGGTATCGCACGGACGCCACACGTCGAGGCCCGGAATCATGCGCAGCGTCGCGGCGTGTTCGATCGGCTGATGCGTCGGGCCATCCTCGCCGAGTCCGATGGAATCGTGCGTGAAAACGAACACCGTTCGCGTCTTCATCAGCGCGGCCGTGCGCAGCGCATTGCGCGAATAGTCGGAGAACGTCAGAAACGTGCCGCCGAACGGCAGATACCCGCGATGCAGCGCAACGCCGTTCAGCACCGCGCTCATGCCGAACTCGCGCACGCCGAAGTGGATGTAGTTGCCCTTCTCCGGCGCGGCGCTTACATCGACCGCGTCCTTCCAGCGCGTGAGATTCGAGCCGGTCAGGTCGGCCGAACCACCGAGCAGTTCGGGCAACGCGCGCGCCAGTCCTTCGATCGCGAGTTGCGACGCCTTGCGGGTCGCGATGCTCTGTCGCGCGCGATCCGCATCGCGCACGAGCGTATGCGCCGTGTCGCGCCAGTTCGCGGGCAACGCGCCGCGCACGCGCCGCTCGAATTCGGCGGCCTCGCCCGGAAACACGCGGCGATACGCACCGAAGCGACGATTCCAGTCGTCCTGTGCCGCCGCGCCCGCCTCGCGCGCGTCCCACAGCGCGCGTATCGGCGATGGGATCTCGAACGGCGGATGCATCCAGCCAAGCGCGTGCCGCGTCGCCTCCACTTCGTCGGCGGGAAGCGGCGCGCCGTGCACATCGTGCGTGCCGGCCATCTTCGGCGCGCCGAGGCCGATCACCGTCTTGCAGCAGATCAGCGTCGGCCGGTCCGACTCGCGCGCGAGCTGCAACGCATGCGATACGTCGTCGACATCGTGGCCGTCCACCGCCCGCACGACATGCCAGCCGTACGATTCGAAGCGCCTCGGCGTATCGTCGGTGAACCAGCCGTCGACGTGGCCATCGATGGAAATGCCGTTGTCGTCGTAAAGCACGGTGAGCTTGTTCAGCCGCAACGTGCCCGCAAGCGACGCCGCTTCGTGCGACACGCCTTCCATCAGACAGCCATCGCCCGCGAAAACATACGTGCGATGGTCGACGATCTCATGCCCCGGCCGATTGAACTCGCGCGCGAGCAACGCTTCGGCAAGCGCCATGCCGACTGCGTTCGTCAGCCCTTGCCCGAGCGGTCCGGTCGTCGTTTCGACGCCGGGCGTCACGCCGAATTCCGGATGTCCGGGCGTCTTGCTGCCCATCTGCCGGAAGCGCTTGATCTCGTCGATGGACAAGTCATAGCCGCTCAGATGCAGCAACGCATAGAGCAGCATCGAGCCGTGCCCGTTCGACAGCACGAAGCGGTCGCGATCGGGCCAGTCGGGATCGGCGGGATTATGTTTCAGATGACGTCCCCATAACGCGACCGCGATCTCCGCCATGCCCATCGGCATGCCGGGATGACCGGAGTTGGCCTGGCTCACGGCATCGACGGCGAGCATGCGCAACGCGTTCGCCATCTGCCGCGTGTCGGGTGAGCGATGAAGTCGGGGCAATGCTTCAGCGACGGCATTCATGTGATGCCTCCTTGGATGCGATGATGAGAAACCTTTCATGCGCGCGCGCGCCGGTCGCGTAGCTGCAGGATCATCGGCGTGAAGATGAGCTGCATCGCGAGACCCATCTTGCCGCCGGGCACGACGATCACATTCGGCCGCGACATGAACGAGTCGTGCAGCATCGTCAACAGATACGGAAAGTCGATGCCCTTCGGCTTCGCGAAGCGGATCACGACGAAGCTCTCGTCGGGCTGCGGAATCTCGCGCGACGTGAACGGGTTCGACGTATCCACGGTCGGCACGCGCTGGAAATTCACATGCGTGCGCGAGAATTGCGGGCAGATGTAGTTCACGTAATCGGGCATGCGGCGCAGGATCGTATCGACGACGGCTTCATGCGAGTAACCGCGCATCGTCTGATCGCGATGCAGCTTCTGAATCCATTCGAGATTGATGATCGGCACCACGCCGACGAGCAAGTCCGCATGACGCGCGATATCGACCTTGTCGGTGACGGCTGCGCCATGCAGGCCTTCGTAGAACATCATGTCCGTCCCGGGCGTGACGTCTTCCCATGGCGTGAAGGTGCCCGCTTCCTGCTTGTAATGCACGGCTTCGCCTTCATCGTGCACGTAGTGGCGGAACTTGCCGCCGCCGGTTTCGCCGTAGGTATCGAACAGCGTTTCGAGTTCAAGCAGCAGATTCGCTTCCGGCCCGAAGTGGCTGAAGTTGACGAGACCGTCGCGTTCGCTCTGCTTCATCGCTTCGCGCATGCCGAGGCGATCGTATCGATGGAACGCATCGCCTTCGACGATCTGCGCGTTGATTTTTTCGCGCCTGAAGATATGCGTGAAGCTCTTCATGACGGTGGTGGTGCCGGCGCCGCTCGAACCGGTCACTGCAACGATCGGATGTTTGACTGACATGCGCTTGTCTCCCTGAATGTAATCGATGAGCGCCGTTTCAGATGCGGGATCAGGCTTCCGTTTCCGGCAGGAACAGCGAGCGCTCCTTGAACAAGGGCGACGTGAACGGCTTGTCCTCGCCGCGATCGTATTCGCCGTGATAGCGCTGAATGCGGTCGACTTCGTTGCGTGAGCCGAGTATCACGGGCACGCGTTGATGCAGCGCTTTCGGCTCGACATCGAGAATGCGTTCGCGCCCGGTGATCGACAGCCCGCCCGCCTGCTCGACGAGAAAGCTCATCGGGCTGGCTTCATACAGGAGACGCAGGCGGCCTTCCATCGCTGGCGTCTTGAAGTCGCGCGGATACATGAACACGCCGCCGCGCATGAGGATGCGATGCACTTCCGCGACCATCGATGCGATCCAGCGCATGTTGAAGTCCTGCGCGCGGCATCCGGTGCGGCCGTCCTTGCATTCCTGCACGTAGCGGCGCACGGGGGGTTCCCAGAAGCGCTCGTTCGATGCGTTGATCGCGAACTCGCACGAATCCTCGGGAATGCGAATATCGGAATGCGTGAGCACGAAGTTGCCGACATCGCGTTCGAGCGTGAAGCCGTGCGTGCCATTGCCGACGGAGAGCACGAGCATCGTCGACGGGCCGTAGATCGCATAGCCTGCCGCAACCTGCTCGCGGCCCGGACGCAGAAACGCTGCGTCGTTGGGCGCGTCGCTTTCGTCGCTCGCGCGCCTCAACACCGAGAAGATCGATCCGACTACGCCGTTGATATCGATGTTGGACGAGCCATCGAGCGGATCGAACGCGAGCAGATACTCGCCACGCGGATACGGCTCGGGAATCGCGTAGACGTCGTCCATTTCTTCCGAGACCATGCCCGCGAGCAGACCGTCCCATTCGCAATGCTGCAGGAAGATATCGTTGGTCACGAGGTCGAGCTTCTTTTGTTCCTCGCCATGCGTATTGATCGATTGTGCCGAGCCGTGCTGTCCGCTCAACGCGCCGCGCGTCAATGCGGCCGCGATCGTCTTGATCGATGCGGCCACGTCGATCAACAGCGCGGAGAGTCCGCTCGCCGCCTCGGGTCCGGGCTTGCGGTCGAGCGTGTCGATCAGGAACTTCGATAAGGTCGTGCGTCCATCCTGCATCGCGTTCTCCTTCGAGTTATGAATCGGTGAACACGCGGCTCGCGCGGATATCGCTGGCGTCGAGTTGCATCAGCGCGTTGGCATCGGCGACACCGTTGCCGCTTTCGGCCGCGGCGAACAGCCGGTTCGCCTGACGCAGTCGCGCGCGATCCAGCGCATTGCGCACCGAACGCGCGTTGGCGAAGTTCGGCTGTCTGATGCGATGCGCGAGATAGTCTTCGAAGGCGCATCGGGCGGCGTCGTCGAAGCGGTAGTGCATGTCGCTCAGCATGTGCTCGGCGATTTGCAGAAGCTCGCCGGGCGCGTAGTCCGGAAATACGAGGTGATGCGCGATGCGCGAACGAAAGCCCGGGTTGCTATGAAAGAACGTCTCCATGCGCGACTCGTATCCCGCGAGGATCACGACGAGGTCGTCGCGCTGGTTCTCCATCGTTTGCAGCAGGATTTCAATGGCTTCCTGTCCGTAGTCGCGTTCGTTTTCCGGGCGATACAGGTAATAGGCCTCGTCGATGAAGAGCACGCCGCCCATCGCACGCTTGAGCACTTCGCGCGTTTTGGGCGCGGTATGGCCGATGTACTGGCCGACGAGATCGTCGCGTGTCACCGAGACGAGATGATTGCGGCGGATATAGCCCAGGCGATGCAGCACTTGCGCCATGCGCAGCGCAACCGTGGTCTTGCCGGTTCCGGGATTGCCCGAGAAGCACATGTGCAGCGTGGGCGCACCCGATGCGATACCGAGTGTCTCGCGGGCGCGCTCCACGAGCAGATGGGCGGCGATCTCGCGGATGCGCGTCTTGACCGGCGCGAGGCCGATGAGATCGCGGTCCAGTTCCGCCAGTACTTCGCCGATGCGCGATTCGCGATAGAGCGCCATCAGGTCGGCGTGCATCGCTTTCGCTTGCGGCGCTTCTTCGAGCGTGGCTTCGGCGTTCATGGTCGGTGTTCCTCATCAATAACGCTCGCCGCTCGGGCGATCGGTTGCGTAGGTGCGGATCGCATAGCGCTGGATGCGGCTTCTGTCGTCCTGGCGTTCGAGTCGGAAGCCTCGTTCTTCCGCTGGGCGATTCACCATGAACGAGAGGCGCATCGTTTCGAATCCGCGGACCGAGTCGAAGGCGTTTACCTTGATGTAGTGGTTCGGATACGTCTTGCGGCATTCGTTCACTTCCATCAGCACGCCGGCGGCATCGTGGAGGTCGAACATGGGGAGGCCCCACATTTCCCAATACGTATTCCTTGGATGGGGATCGTCGGTGTATTCCACCGAGCAGGCCCAGCCTTGCTCTAACGCGTAATTGATCTGTGCGGATATTTCTTCGTCGGTTAATGGTGGCAGGAAGGAGAATGTTCCTTGGGTGATGTTCATTTCGGGTTCCTTATGTTTGGAGATTCGGCTTCTTCTATGAAATCCTGTGTTCGCGGAGGTCTATTAGCGTTGCCCCTGTGCGGGGCGGCACTCACTTTCTTTGCTGCTGCAAAGAAAGTAAGCAAAGAAAGCAGCTACTGATACGCCCGCGGTCACACGCAATTTGGGTAGTCCTCTCGTCCATCGTGGGCTGCCTAAAGAGTGCCCTCAAACACCTAATCGGGCTTGGCTCGCGCACGGTCTGCCACATCGCACCACACAACAATCTGGTTCAGCACCAAATAGCTCCAGCCCGCTTCGCGGCCGAACGGTCAATCGGGAATGCGCGTGCTTCGCTACTAACATCTTTATCGCACTGCGCGCGCAAACCGATGGTTTCCCTTGCATACCCGGCGGCAGCGCGTAGCGCTGTGCCGAAGCTCTTTCGTGCTGAACCAGTGTCCTCAGCGTTTTCGGGCGGCGGACCGTGCGCGATCCAAGCCCGATTAGGTGTTTGAGGGCACTCTTTAGGCGAGTGCCGCCTGTGACGAGAGGACTACCCAACGTGCGTGTGACCGCGGGCCTGAAAAGCTGCTTTCTTTGGTTACTTGTATATTGAATCTGGCGTCCGGAAGCTGATCTCTCCCGTTCGCTCGAAGCGGTAGC